>NZ_JBFAXR010000007.1:0-138972 GCF_040680895.1 Streptomyces sp. NPDC051940
GGGCCCCTGCCGTACTGCTTCGCTTGACGTACGACAGGGGCCCCACCCGAGCCCTCACGGCGTGGGAAGTCGGACGTCGTGCCGGGGTGCCCCGTCAGTGCCGGTCTGTATCGCTCCGCCTTTCCTTCAACCCCTAGGTCTGGGACACCGTCATGTCTGTTGAAGCGCACGCCAACTGGATCGGTGGGCGGCATGTGTCGGCGCCGTCGCACTATTCCGTCGTCAACCCCGCCACCGAGGAGGCCGTCGGGTACGCGCCCGAGTCCCGTGACGGGGATGTGAGTGCTGCCGTGGGCGCCGCGCGGGAGGCGTACGGGAGCTGGGCGCGGGTCGAGCCGCGGCGGCGGGCCGCCGTGCTGGAGCGCATCGCCGATCTCATCGACGCGCACGCCAAGGACCTCGTGCCGCTCGTGCAGGCCGAGACCGGCGCGACGATGCGTGTCGCGTCGACGATGCAGGTGCCGACGGCCGCGGACCGGTTCCGCCGGTACGCGCGCGGGGCGTTGGAGCCGACGGTCGTGCCGCTCGGACCGCATCCCGTGGGGGCCAGTGCACTGGCCCCCGCCGGGCTCATCGGCGCTGCCGCCGTGCGCCGTCCTGCGGGTGTGGTCGCATGTATCACCTCCTACAACTTCCCGATCGTCAATCTCGCAGGCAAAGTCGCCCCCGCCCTCGCCATGGGCAACACCGTCGTCGCGAAGCCCGCCCCGCAGGACCCGCTCGGCTGCCTGGAGCTGGGACCCCTGTTCCAGGAGGCAGGCCTCCCCGACGGGGTCTACAACGTGATCACCGGCTCCGGAGCGGCGGCGGGCGAGGCACTCGTCGCGCATCCGGACGTCGACATGATCAGCTTCACCGGATCGACCGCGGTGGGAAAGCGCATAGCCGAGTCCGCCGGCAGGCGTATGGCGCGCACCCTGATGGAACTGGGCGGCAAGGGCGCGGCCGTCGTCCTGCCCGACGCCGACGACCGGGCCCTGAAGTCGGCGGTCATGGCGGTGGGCTCGACCTGGTCCTTCCACAGCGGCCAGATCTGCACGGCGCCGACCCGCGTACTCGTACACCGATCGCAGTACGAGCAGGTCGTCGCCGGTCTCAAACACTACGCCTCGGCGCTGACAATCGGTGATCCTGTGGATAACTCCACCGTGGTCGGCCCGCTGATCTCCGCGGCCCAGCGCGACCGCGTCGAGGCGTACGTCGCCGGAGCGGTGGAGCAGGGCGCCAGGCTCGTCGCCGGAGGCGAACGGCCTGCCATCAAGCCGGGGTTCTACGTCGCGCCCACGCTGCTCGCCGACGTCCGGCCCGACATGACCGTCGCGCAGGAGGAGATCTTCGGCCCGGTGGTCGTGGCCCTCGCGTACGACACCGAGGACGAGGCCGTCGCGATCGCCAACGGCACCCCGTACGGCCTCTACGACTACGTCTTCTCCGCCGACTCCGCCCGCGCCTGGTCGCTGGCCTCCCGGCTGCGCAGCGGCAACGTCGGCATCAACACCGCGCAGCGCCACCCCGAGACGCCCTTCGGCGGTTTCAAGGAATCCGGCGTCGGCCGGGACGGCGGCTCGTTCGGCCTGCACGCCTACAGCGAACTCCAGTCGGTCGTCTGGCCGTCGTAACCCTCCGGACGCCGCCGTAAACCAGCCGCCGCAAAACCAGCGGTCCCAGACAAGGAGCCCCCCATGCGAGGCGTCATCTTCGACGGCAAGTCCCCCCAGGTCGTGGACGATCTCGAGGTCCGACCACCGGAGCCCGGCGAGGTCCTGGTCGCCGTCCGGGCCGCCGGGATCTGCCACAGCGACCTCTCCGTCATCGACGGCACCATCCCCTTCCCGCCCCCCGTCGTCCTCGGCCACGAGGGCGCCGGTGTGGTCGAGGCCGTTGGTGCCGGTGTGAGCCATGTGGCGCCCGGTGACCATGTGGCGCTCTCCACCATCGCCAACTGCGGTGCCTGCCCCGAGTGCCACGGCGGCCGTCCCACCATGTGCCGGCGCTCCTTCGGCAACCTCACCCAGCCCTTCAGCCGCGCCGGCGAGCCGCTGTGGAACTTCGCCGCGCTCTCCGCCTTCGCCGAGCGGACCGTGGTCAAGGCCGCGCAGGTGGTGCGGATCGACCCGGGGATCCCGTTCGAGTCCGCGGCCCTGATCGGCTGCGCGGTGCTCACCGGCGCCGGCGCCGTGCTCAACCGGGCGAAGGTCCGCGCCGGCGACACCGTCGTGGTGATCGGCGCCGGCGGCATCGGGCTCAACGTCCTTCAGGGAGCCCGGATCGCGGCGGCGTCCACGGTCGTCGCGGTAGATGCGAATCCAGCCAAAGAAGCGGTCGCCCGGCGCTTCGGCGCGACCCATTTCGTCGACGCGTCCGCCGCCGAGGACACCGCGGCCGCCGTACGGGAGGTGCTGCCGGCGGGGGCCGACCACGTCTTCGAGTGCGTGGGCCGGCCCGGACTCTTCCGGCTCGCGGTCGAGCTGCTCGACTGGCACGGCCAGGCGGTACTGCTCGGCGTACCGCCGGCCGGGTCCGAGGCCGCCTTCCCTGCCGCTTCGCTCTTCCTCGACAAGGCGATCCTGGGCTGCCGTTACGGCTCGTCGCGACCGCAGCGCGACATCCCGTTGTACGCCGGGCTGTACCGGAGCGGGCTGTTGCTGCTGGACGAGCTGGTGAGCGAGAGGTACCCGGTGGAGGAGTTCGGCAAGGCGGCGGAGGTGGCCGAAAGTGGCAGAGCGGCTCGAGTTGTGCTCACGTTCTGAACAAGTCTGAAAGTTATTGGTGCAGTTGCCGCTCGACTATTCCAACTCTCCGTGTACTTGTGGCCAGAGCTTGACTACGCCACGATCGCCTCGACCGTCTCCCTGGCAACCGTGGAAGGTGACACATGGAGGAAACCCCGCTCTGGCTGCAAGGCCGCGCCGCAGTGGTGGCGGCGGCCGACCCGGAGGACTGGCGCGAATCGGCGCCCGGGTACGAGAAGTCCCTCGAGCTGATGCCCCACCAGCGCACCCATCAGTTCGAGGCCGGCTCTCTCGAGGCGATCGTCGAGAGCATCGTGCAGGTCTTCGAGATGGAGGTCTCGCACAAGAAGGATCCGGCCACCTGGGTGTCGATGGTCACGGAGCACTTCCGTACCAACGTCAACGGCGGCGGCTGGGCGAGCGCCCAGGACATCGCCGAGACCGGCAGCTACAACATCCTCATCGGCGACAGCGCGTTCTACCGCAAGGACGAGAGCTTCGAGTCGTCCCACGAGGTGTTCCACCAGGCGTTCCCGAAGGGCTTCTTCTGGGAGGTCCTCGAGGTGCTGTCGCCGCCGCCCGTCGTCGCGTTCAAGTGGCGGCACTGGGGCAGTTTCGAGGGTGAGTACAACGGCTACGAGCCGGACGGCAGCACGATCGAGATGTTCGGGATGAGCGTCGCCAAGGTCAGCGACGACCTGCGGCTGCTGGAGGTCGAGCACTATTACGACCCGAACGCCTTCCTCGGCAAGCTCACCGGGGGCTGCCCGATCGCGCACGACAGCTGACTCGACGCGGCCGCCGAGCCGCGGTTCGTCGCTTCCACGGGGGACAGGCCACGGGGGACAGGTACGGGGGACAGGCCATCGGCGACAGCCCATGGGGACAGCCGGCGTACGGCCCGCGCACCCGGATCACCTCCGGGCACGCGGGCCGTACCCGTGCACGCGTCCCGCACTGCGAAACCCCGTCGCCGTCCCGCCCCGGATTGGGCTATACCTTTCGCCCGTGACCGCATCCAGCACCGGCCGCCGGGCGTCCGGCTCCCCGCCCGACGAGATACCCGGCGGGATCTCGACCGGGACACCCCACGAGTTCGCACCCGAGGCGCCCGCCGCCCGCCTGTGGAACCGCGACTTCCGCTGTTTCTTCGCCGCCCGCACCGTCGCCCGCTTCGGCGACGGCATGGTGCCGGTGGCGCTCGCCGCCGGGCTGATCGCCGCCGGATACGGCGCCTCGGCCGTCTCCCTCGCCCTCGGTGCGTGGACCGCCTGCTTCGCCGGGTTCGCGCTCTTCGGCGGCGTCCTCGCCGACCGCTTCTCGCCGCGCCGCGTGATGATCGTCGCGGACCTGATGCGCATGGCCGGCGCCGCCGTCCTCGCCGCAGACTTCGCGACCGGCGATCCGCATCTGTGGCTGGTCTTCACCCTTGCCGCCCTCGGCGGCGTCGGGGCCGCGCTGTTCCAGCCGGGCGTCGCCAGCACCATCCCCGCGGTCGCCCAGGACGTACAGGGGGCCAACGCCGTCATCCGGGTCTCCGAGGCCCTGATGGCGATGGCGGGACCGGCCACCGCCGGTGTGCTGGTCGGCTTCGGCGGGGCGGGCACCCTCTTCTCCGTGAACGCGGGCACCTTCGCGCTGAGCGCGCTCGCCCTCTTCCTGATGCGGATGGAGCGTCCGCGGCGGGAGCACAGCCGGTCGATGGCCGCCGATCTGGTGGAGGGCTGGCAGGAGTTCCGCGCCCACACCTGGCTGTGGAGCGTCATCGCCATCTGGACGGGCTTCGGGCTGCTCGCCATGGGCCCCTCGCTGCCGCTGACGGCCGTCGTGGTGACCGGAGAGCACAGCCCCACGGTGTACGGCGTGATGATGGCCCTGCTCGGCGCGGGCGACGCGCTGGGCGCCGTGCTCGCGATGCGGATCCGGCCGCGCCGGCCGCTGTTCGCGGGGGCGCTCGCCCTGTCGGGCTTCGCGGTCCATCTGCTGGCGCTGGGGCTCGACGCCCCGCTGTGGCTGCTGGGGGCGAGTTTCGTGTCGGCCGGTACGGGGTTCGGCTTCTGGCTGGTGATGTGGTTCACCACCGTGCAGACGCGGGTGTCCGCCGCGTCGCTGAACCGGGTCCACGCGTACGACGTGATGGGCTCGGTGACCATGGTGGCGGTCGGCCAGCTGCTGGCGGGCCAGGCCGCGGAGGTCTTCGGCGCCCGCGAGGTGCTGCTGGCGGGGGCGGTGGTCACGGTCGTGGTGATGGCGGCGCTGCTGTCCGTACGGCCGGTCCGCGAGCTGCGGTCGACGGGCGCGGTGAACCGGCAGGTGTGATGAATACCGGAGGGCCGCCGGGCGAAACCCTCTGGCCCGTCACCGGCCCCCCGATTACCGTCGACGGGTGTCCTACCGCTCCCTCGCCACCCGCCCCGTCCTGATCTGGTCCCTGGTCGCCGTCGCCGCCCGGCTGCCGGTGGCCATGGCGCCCCTCGCCGTGGTCTTCCTGGTGCGCGAGCGGCCGGGGGGCTACGGGCTCGGCGCGGTGCTCGCCGCGCTGTACGTCTTCGGCGAGGTCGTCGGCTCCGCCTTCCTCGGGCCCCGGGTGACGCCCGCCCGCGCGCGGAAAGGGCTGGCGGCGGGGCTCGCCGGAGGGGCGGCGGCGTTCGCGGGGCTCGGCCTGCTGCCCGGTGCGCATCCGGTGCTCCTCGGCGTACTGGCGACCCTCGCGGGCGCCTTGCCGGCCGCGGCGGCGGGCAGTCTGCGGATGCTGCTGCAGACGCAGCTGGACGAGAAGCAGATCGCGCCCGCGCTCAGCTTCGAGACGATGCTCAACTCCGGCGTCTGGGCGCTCGCCCCCGCCCTCACCGCCGTACTGGCCCTGCAGCTCGCCGCCCAGGCGCCGCAGCTGCTGGCCGCCGCGCTGATGCTGGCGGCGGCCGCCGGGATGTGGGCGCTGCCGGCGGGATGGGAGACGGACGAGTCCGACCGTGACGGCGCGTCGATGGTGCGTACCCTGCTGCGCGCCTGGCCGGTGTATCTGACCGGCTGCGCGGCGATGACCCTCCTCGCGCTCGCGGAGCTCGTCCTGCCCGCCCTACTGGAGCAGCGGGACATCGCCGTCGGGTGGAGCGGCCCGGTGCTCGCCGCCTTCGCGGCCGCGTCCGGCGTCGGCGCCTTCGTGTACGGGCTGCGCACCTGGCCCGGACGGCCCCGCACCCAGGGGACGGTCCTGCTGCTGGGTGTCGTGGCCTGTGTGACGGCTGTCGCGCTCGTCCCGGGGCTGGCGGGGATCGCCGTGGCGCTGACCGTCGCGGGCGCCCTGCAGTCCGGCGTGCTGATCACGCGGAACCTGCGGCTGCGCGAAACCATGCCCGCCAGCGCGCTGGGCGCCGGGTACTCCGTGATGTACGCGGCCTCCGGCGTCGGTTACGGCACGAGCGCCGTGCTGTCCGGGGTGATGCTGTCCTTTGCCAGCCCGTCCGTGGCGGTGCTGGTGGGTGTGGTCCTCACGCTGCTGTTCGCGGTGGCCGCCGAGGTGGGCGAGCGACGTCCCTCCGCGGCGACGGACGGCGCCCCTGCGGTACTCCCCCGCCGCGTCGGACGGCGCGCGGTGCCGCGTCAGGCGGCGGCCCCCGTACGGAAGGTGCGGCGGTAGGCGCTGGGCGAGACGCCGAGCGCCGCCTGCAGGTGCTGGCGCAGGGACACCGCCGTACCGAAACCGGCGTCCTCCGCGACCTGGTCCACCGAACGGTCCGTGTCCTCCAGCAGCTGGCGGGCCAGCTCCACCCGCTGCCGGATCAGCCACTGCCCCGGGCTCATCCCGACCTCCTCGCGGAAGCGGCGGGTGAAGGTCCGTACCGACATCGACTCCTGCTCCGCCAGATCGCGCAGCGCGATCGGTTCGTGCAGCCGGGCCAGCGCCCAGGCGCGCGCTTTCATCGTCGTCGCGAGCTGCGGCTCGGGCACCGGACGGCGGATGAACTGGGCCTGTCCGCCGTCCCGGTGCGGCGGGACGACGGTGCGCCGCGCCACGTCGTTGGCCACCGCCGTGCCGTGGTCGCTGCGGACCATGTGCAGGCACAGGTCGATGCCGGAGGCGACGCCGGCGGAGGTGAGGATGTCGCCCTCGTCGACGTAAAGGACGTCGGCGTCGAGCGTGACCTGCGGGAAGAGGCGGGCGAAGCGCTCGCCGGAGACCCAGTGCGTGGTGGCGCGCCGCCCGTCCAGCAGGCCCGCGGCTGCCAGCACGAACGCGCCCGTGCAGATCGACGCGATCCGGGTGCCGGGACGGATGCGGGCCAGCGCGTCGGCGGTGCGCGGGTCGAGGACGCCGCGGGTCTCCAGCTGCTCCTGGTCGTGCGAGGCCGGGATGATCACGGTGTCCGCCTCGGCGAGGGCCTCGGGGCCGTGCTCGACGTTGACGGTGAAATCGGCGTCCGTTCGTACCGTGCCGGGGGCGTACGAGCACGTCACGACCTCGTACAGCGACTCGCCGGCGGCGTTGCGGGACATGCCGAAGATGCGGTGCACGCTGCCGAGTTCGATCGGCAGCAGCTCGTCGCGGACGAAGACGGCCACACGGTGGCGGCCGGGGTGGCGGAAGACGGGGCCTGTCCTGGTGTCCATGGCTCGATTCTTTCACATCGTGTCCTTCGGGCCACTCGTTCGCGTTGATCCCGTACGGGAGGCTCATGGGCATGGCAATGACTGAGGACACCGTCCCCGCCGACTACCAGCCGCCGACTCCGGTCGCCCCTCGCCGGCCCGGCCGCGTGCACCGCGCCTGGCTGGTGGCCGCCGTGGGCTTCGTCACGATCATCGCCGCGGCCGCGTTCAACTCGCTGCCCGGCCTGCTGATCGACCCGCTGCACGAGGAGTTCGACTGGTCGCGCGGCACCATCGGCATCGCCGTCGGCCTCACGGTCGCGCTGTCCGGTCTGGCCGGCCCCTTCGCCGCCGCCCTGCACGACCGCTTCGGCATCCGCAAGGTGTGCGCGGTGGCGCTCTCCGTCATCGCGGCGGGCTCGCTGCTCAGCGTCTGGATGGCGTCCGCCTGGCAGCTCGTCCTCTACTGGGGCGTCCTCGTCGGCCTCGGCACCGGTTCGATGGCGATGGCCTTCTCGGCGACGATCACGAACCGCTGGTTCGTCGCGCGGCGCGGCCTGGTCACCGGTGTCCTGACCGCGGCCGGGGCCTCCGGCCAGCTGGTCTTCCTGCCGCTGTGCTCCTGGATCGTGGAGAACCACGGCTGGCGCCCCGCCTCGGTGACCGTGGCGCTGGCGGCGCTGGTCGCGGTGCCCTTCGTCTGGCTGCTGATGCGCGACCACCCGGCGGACGTGGGGCTGGCCCCGTACGGCTCGGACGTGTACGTCGAGAAGCCCGCCCCGCAGACGGGCGCCGCCCGGCGGACGCTGCGGGTGCTGCGCGACGCGTCGAGGACGGGGCCGTTCTGGCTGCTCGCGGGTACCTTCGCGATCTGCGGCGCCTCGACGAACGGGCTCATCCGCACGCACTTCGTACCCTCCGCGCACGACCACGGCATGCCCGTGACGGCGGCGGCGTCCCTGCTCGCGGTCATCGGGGTCTTCGACATCATCGGCACGATCGCCTCCGGCTGGCTGACGGACCGCTTCGACTCCCGCCGGCTGCTCGCCGTCTACTACGGCCTGCGCGGGCTGTCCCTGATGTTCCTGCCGATGCTGCTGGCCCCCTCCGTCCACCCGCCGATGCTCTTCTTCATCGTCTTCTACGGCCTGGACTGGGTCGCCACCGTCCCGCCCACCCTCGCCCTGTGCCGCGAGCACTACGGCGCCGACAGCGCGATCGTCTTCGGCTGGGTCCTTGCCTCGCACCAGGTCGGCGCGGCCCTGGTCGCCTGGCTCGGCGGCGTGGCGCGCGACGTGACGGGCTCGTACGACATGGTCTGGCTGATGTCGGGCGGCCTGTGCGCCCTGGCGGCGATGATGGCGCTCGTCATCCGCCGGGGGCGGAAGGAGGAGGAGCTGACGGGGGTCGCGGTGGCGTGAGGGCGTGAGGGCGTGAGGGTGTGAGGGTGTGAGAAGCGCCAGGCCCGCGTCAGCAGTCCATCGTGCCGAACCGGCCGCGATGGAAGAGCAGGGGCTGCGGGGAGCCGCCCGCGGAGGTCCCCAGCGCCTCCACGCGGCCGACCACGATCAGATGGTCGCCGCCCGTGTGCACCGAGTGGATGCGGCAGTCGACCCACGCCGGGGCGCCGGCCAGCCGGGGGGAGCCGGTGGCCGGGGCCGGATCGTGGGGGACGCCGGCGAACTTGTCGCCGCCGGAGACGGCGAAGGCGCGGCACAGCGCGTCCTGGTCCGCGCCGAGGATGTTGACGCAGAACGCGCCCGCCGCGGCGATCCGCGGCCAGGTCGTCGACGTACGGCCGACCATGAAGACGACCAGCGGCGGGTCCAGGGACAGCGAGGCGAACGACTGGCAGGCGAAGCCCGCCGGTCCCCCCTCGTCGCGGGCCGTCACGACCGTGACGCCGGTCGCGAAGTGGCCGAGGACGCGGCGGAACTCCGTCGTGTCGGCCGGTGCCCGCTCGTCGTCCCGTACGGCCCGCAGTATCGGCGGCGGAGCGGCCACGGGCGGCGCGGCGGCGGCGCGGGCGGCCGGGCGCAGATAGCGCACGGCCGCGGCCGCCATCCCTGCATGTCCCATCATGGGATCCAGTGAATCTGATGGAGCGTCAGATTGGAAGTCCTGGCCGGGGTCGCTCCTTTTTCGACGTCCCTTACGCCGACGCGAAGGTCGCCGTGTCGATGACGAAGCGGTAGCGGACGTCGCTCGCCAGCACCCGCTCGTACGCCTCGTTGATCCGGTCGGCGGAGATCACCTCGATGTCCGCCCCCAGCCCGTGCACGGCGCAGAAGTCCAGCATCTCCTGCGTCTCCGCGATGCCGCCGATCATCGAACCGGCCAGCGTCTTGCGCCCGCCGATCAGGGAGAACATGTTCAGGCTGCTCGGGTCCGCCGGCGCGCCGACGTTCACCAGCGTGCCGCCCGTCTTCAGCAGCGAGAGGTACGCGTCCAGGTCCAGGTTCGCCGAGACGGTGTTGACGATCAGGTCGAAGCTGCCCGCGAGCTGCTCGAACGTCGCCGGGTCCGACGTCGCGTAGAAGTGGTCCGCGCCGAGGCGCTCGCCGTCCGCCTTCTTGCGCAGCGTCTGCGACAGCACGGTCACGTCCGCGCCCTTCGCGTGCGCGATCTTCACGCCCATGTGGCCGAGGCCGCCGAGTCCCACGATGGCGACCTTCTTGCCGGGGCCGGCGTTCCAGTGCGTGAGCGGCGAGTAGAGGGTGATGCCCGCGCACAGCAGCGGCGCGGCCTCGTCCAGGGCGATGCCCTCCGGGATGCTCAAGGTGTAGTTCTCGTCCACGACGATGTGCGTGGAGTAGCCGCCGTACGTCGGCTCGCCGTCGCGGCCGGTGCTGTTGTACGTACCGACCATCCCCTTCTCGCAGAACTGCTCCAGCCCGGCGCGGCAGTTCTCGCACTCACGGCACGAGTCGACGAAGCAGCCGACGCCCACCCGGTCGCCGACCTGGTGCCGGGTGACACCGGCGCCGACGGCCGTCACGATGCCGGCGATCTCGTGGCCGGGGACCATGGGGAAGGCCGCGCCGCCCCACTCGTCGCGGGCCTGGTGGATGTCGGAGTGGCAGATGCCGGCGTACTTGATCTCGATCAGCACGTCGTGCTCGCCCACCGCCCGGCGCGGGATGCTGGTGCGCTCCAGCGGGGCTCCGGCGGCGGGGGCCGCGTACGCGGTGACGTTCTGTGTCTGTGTGCTCATGGCTCTCATCGTGCGGCACCGCGGCGGGCGCTGCCAGGAGCGCGATGTGCCTGGGCACGGCGTGACCAGCCACCAGAGGGCGGACGTGGCGGATACTCGGGTGTATGGGAGTGAAGCGAAGCACCGCGCTGGGCGAGTTCCTGCGCTCGCGCAGAGCCCGGATCCAGCCCGCTGACGTGGGGCTGGGCGATTTCGGCGGGCTGCGCCGGGTGCCGGGACTGCGGCGCGAGGAGCTGGCCATGCTGGCCGGGGTGAGCGTCGACCACTACATCCGGCTCGAGCAGGGACGCAGCGTCAACTTCTCCGAGGCCGTGCTCGACGCCGTGGCCCGGGTGCTGCAGCTGGACGACACGGAGCGTGAGCATCTGTACAACCTCGCGCGCCCGTCGACGGGCCCGGGATCGGCGTCCGACGAGATCGCCGGCCCGTGCGGCGCCGACGCGTCGTGCGTCGTCGCGTACGACGGGGCGGTCCAGGAGGTGCGGCCAGGGCTGCGCAGGCTGCTGGACGCGGTGGGCGATGTGCCCGCGTATGTCGTGGGCCCGCGCTCCGAGGTACTGGCCTGGAACGCGGCCGCGGCGGCCGTCTTCACCGACTTCGGCGCGCTGCCGGTCGCGGAGCGGAACTGGGCCCGGCTGACCTTCCTCGACGAGGGCATGCGCGATCTCTTCGACGACTGGACCGGCAAGGCCGAGGACATGGTCGCCTTCCTGCGGCTGGAGGCGGGCCGCCGCCCCGGGGACGCGGAGCTGTGCTCGCTGGTGGGCGAGCTGTCGATACGCAGCCCCGAGTTCGTGGAGCTGTGGGCGCGGCACGAGGTGAAGGACAAGACGCACGGGTCGAAGGTGCTGCGGCATCCCTTGGTGGGGGAGTTCGAGCTGTCGTACGAGACGCTGCGGCTGCCCTCCGACCCGGACCAGATGCTGCTGACGTACACGGCGGAGCCGGGGCCCGCCCAGGACGCGCTGCGGCTGGTGCTGGCGGCCAGCAGTCTGCGGGTCTCCTGACGTTCGCGTGGCGGGCCGGGGCGCTCGCGGAGGGATCAGCGGCCCTCGTACCTCGGTGAGCGGCGTTCGACGAACGCCCGCACGCCCTCCTGCGCGTCCTGTGTGGTCATGGCGGCCTCCACCGCCAGCGCCTCCGCGGCGAAGGCCGCCTCACGGGTGCTCTCCAGGGACGCGTTGACGAGCTGCTTCGCCAGGGCCAGGGAGCGGGTGGGACCGGAGGCGAGGCGCTCCGCCCAGTCGCGGGCGGTCTTGGCCAGCTCGGCGTCCGGAACGACCTGGTTGACCAGGCCGATGTGCTCCGCCTCGGCGGCGGACAGGGCGTCGCCGAAGAACATCAGCTCCTTGGCGCGCTGCGGGCCGACCAGCCGGGGCAGCAGGTAGGCGCCGCCGCCGTCGGGGACGAGGCCGCGGCGGACGAAGACCTCGATGAAGCGGGCCGACTCGGCGGCGAGCACCAGGTCGCAGGCCAGGGCGAGATGGGCGCCGAGGCCGGCGGCGGTGCCGTTGACGGCGGCCAGTACGGGCTTCTCGCAGTCCATGACGGCGGCGATGAGGCGCTGGGCGCCGCGGCGGATAGTACGGGCGATGTCGCCGGTGACGGGCTCGGGGTTGTCCCCCCGTCCCTGTTCCGGGCCGCCGCTCCGGAGGTCGGCGCCCGAGCAGAAGCCCTTGCCGGTGCCGGTGACGACCACGGCCCGGACCGCCGGGTCCGCCGAGGCGTCCGCCAGCAGCGCGATGACGCGTTCGCGCTGGTCGGGGGTGAGGGCGTTGAGGGTCTCGGGCCGGTTCAGGGTGATGGTCAGGACGGCGTTGTCAGTGGTGTGGAGTATCAATGAGTCCATGGGAGCCACGGGGAATCACCTGCACACCGCGAGCGCGTCGAGCGCCACGGTCCCCTGCCCGTGCGGCAGCACGACCAGCGGGTTGATATCCAGCTCGGCGAGCGAGTCGCCGAGCTCCAGCGCCATGCGCTGAACGCGCAGCACCACCTCGACGAGTGCCTCCACGTCCGCCGCCGGGGCGCCCCGCACCCCGTCGAGAAGTGCCTTGCCGCGCAGCCGGCCGAGCATGGAGCGCGCGTGCCGTTCGTCGAACGGCGGGATCCCGACGGCCACATCGCGCAGCACCTCGACGAGGACGCCACCGATCCCGACGGTGACCGTCGGCCCGAAGAGGTCGTCGTGGGACAGGCCGACCACCATCTCCACCCCGCGCTCGATCATCTGGCAGACCAGCACGCCGTCCAGCTCGACCGACTCGTACCGGGCGATGTCGGTGAGCTCGCGGTACGCCTCGCGGACCTGACTGGCCGAGGTGAGCCCGACCTTGACCAGGCCCAGCTCGGTCTTGTGGGCGAGCCGGGGCGCGGACGCCTTCATCACGACGGGATAGCCGACGAGGCCGGCGGCCCGTACGGAGGCGGCGGCGCTGGTCACCAGCTGCTCGCGCGGTACGCGGATGCCGTAGGCGCGCAGCAGCTGCTTGGCGGCGTGCTCGCTGAGCTGCTCGCCGGGGCGCATGAGCGCCCGTGCCTTACGGGCCGAGGGGGAGGGGGTGCGCGGTGCGTCGTCGAAGGGGGAGGTGTAGTCGCGGGTGAAGCGGTGGTGGTCCAGCCAGGCCCTGACGGAGGTGATGCAGTTGCCGAAGGTGCGGAAGACCGCGAGCCGGGAGGAGCCGAGCAGCGTGTGCCGGTAGGCGTCCTCGGTGCCGACGGGGGAGCCCCAGATCACGCAGATCAGCTTGTCCGTACGGGCCGCGGCCTCGGCCAGGTCGGCGGCCAGCCGGTCGCTCATCGGCGGGAAGGGGCCGGTGATGGGCACGATCAGCGTGCCGATCGCCGGATCGGCCAGGATCGCGTCGATGATCTTCCGGCCGCGCCAGTCGCCCACGGGGTGGCCGCCGCAGTCGACGGGGTTGGAGACGTCGAGATAGCCGGGGATCCAGGTGTGCAGCTCGGCCTGCTTCGCCTCGTCGAGGGTCGGCAGGGTGAGCCCGGCGGCGCTGGCCAGGTCGGCGAAGTGGGCGCCGGTGCCGCCGGAGATGGAGTACACGGCGACGCCCTCGGCCTGCGGGGGCCGGGCGCGGGCCAGCAGGGCGGCGGTGTCCTGCAGCTCGTCCAGCCCGTCGACGCGGATCACGCCGTACTGGCGCATGGCGGCGTCCACCACGGCGTCGGCGCCGGTGAGTTTGCCGGTGTGGGAGGCGGCGGTGCGGGCGCCCTTCTCGGTGCGGCCGACCTTCACCGCGACGACGGGCACGCCCCGGCGCGCGGCCTGGTCGGCGGCGAGGAGGAAGCTGCGGCCGTCCTTGAACCCCTCGGCGTACAGGGCGATCGCTCCGACCTCGGGCCGGTTGGCGAAGTACGACAGGAAGTCGGCGGTCTCCAGATCGGCCTCGTTGCCGGTGGGCGCCCAGTGGGAGAGCCGGATGCCCAGCTCCTGCAGGGTGAACACGGGCCGTCCCTGGTGCCCGGACTGCGTGATGAGGGCGATGGCGGGTCCGTCGAGGTCGTCGCGGAAGGACTCGAAGGCGTTGAGGTTGGTGTTGGGCCCGAGCAGCCGCAGCCCGCCGGCGTCCCGCACGGCGTCGGCCAGCTTCCGCTGCGCCGCGGCGCCCTCCGCACCGGTCTCGGCGAAGCCCGAGGCGAAGGCGACGGCGAACTTCACCTTCGCCTCGGCGAGTTCGGACACGAGGGGAAGGGGGTCGGCGACGAGCAGCACGGCGAGGTCGATGTCGCGGGCGAGCTCGCCGACCGCGGTCACGCACGGGAGCCCGAAGACGGTCTCCCGGGTGGGGTGTACGGGGTGCACACTGGCGCCCATCCGCTCGGCCCATCGCATCACCTGGCGCGTGATCCCGGTGTTGGGCCGCCCCTCGACGTCGGAGGCGCCGATCACGGCGACGGCCTCGGGCCGGAAGAACCGCTCCAGATCGGGCACGCCGGCGTACAGCGGCCGGCCACTGACGTCGACGGCGCCGTCGTCGACCCCGTCGGCGCGCTCCCGCACGGCACCCGTACGGGGCTCGGCGCAGGCGACGACGCGGGGGCGGGTGGTGAGGGTGCCGTGCGTGGATCCGAGCATCGTGTTCCCCACTCCTGACGGTGGCCGGTCGTCGGTGAGTCGTAATCTGACGCACTGTCAGATTACTGGGGCGGCAAGTTGTGAGGAAGGGGGCGGGCACGGATAGAGGGAGTCGGTGTGGGTGGGTGTGCCGTCGCGGCCGTCCGTTGGTCGCTGCCCGCTGTCGTCGCGGCCGACAACGGGCAGCGACCAACGGGCGGCAGGCGTCGACAACCGGTGACGGGCGAACCGCGGGCGAGCGCCCCTACGCGCGTCGGGAGCGGGTTACCGTGCGGGCGATTCGCTCCGCGTCCAGGGCGATTTCGCGGAGCATGCCGCTGATCGGGTTCGTGTACCCCGTGAAGTGCAGCCCCGGCGCGTCCGGGAGCGTGCGTGCCCCATGTGCGCGCGGTGCGCCGTGGGCGTCGAGGGCGTCGAGGTGGCCGACCAGGGGCTCCAGCCCGCGGCGGTAGCCCGTCGCCGCGATCACCACGTCCGGGGTGATCTCCGTGCCGTCGCCCAGGATCACGCGGTCCTTCGCGAAGGAGTGCACCGACGGCACGGGCAGCACCCGGCGCGACTGGACCGCCCGGATGAAGCCCACGTCCTGCACCGGGATCGCCCCCTCGAGCACCCGGGTGTACAGGCCGCTCGCCGGCCGGGGCAGGCCGTACTCGCCCAGGTCCGGCGTGCTCATCCGGTCCAGCCGCGCCGCGACGCGGTCCACGAACCGCACCGGGAGGCGCCGGACCATGATCCCGTTGCGCTGCGCCGGCCAGCCCAGCGTCGTGCGCCGCACGATGTGCGGCAGCGTGCGGACGGCGATCCGCACCCGCTTCGCGTCGCCCTCCGTCAGGTCCACGGCTATCTCCGTGCCCGTGTTGCCCGTACCGACGACCAGGACGTCCTGGCCCGCGAACGGCGCCGCGTTGCGGTACTCCGAGGCGTGCAGCACCGTGCCGCCGTACGTGTCCAGGCCCGGCCACTGAGGGAGATGCGGCGTGTGGTTGTGGCCCGTGGCGATCACGACCGTGGGTGAGTTGAGGACCCGGCCGCCCGTGGCGCGCAGCACCCAGCCGCCCCCGTCGGGGGCCCGGTCGACGCGGGTGACCTCCACCCCGGTGACGATCTCCAGCTCGTGGTGCTCGGCGTACGCGCGCAGATAGCGCAGCACGTCGTCGCGGGCCACCCAGCGCCCGTACGAGCGCGGGATCGGCAGGCCCGGCAGGCCGGACAGGGCCCGGGTGGTGTGCAGGTGCAGCCGGTCGTAGTGGCCCTGCCACGAGGTGCCGGCCTCCGCGCCCTTCTCCAGGACGACGGACCGGATCCCTCTGGCACGCAGCGCGGCGGCGGTGGCGAGCCCGGCGGGGCCGGCGCCGACGATGTGGACGGGGGTGACGTGCGTGAGGTCACCGGGCATGGACATGGGCCGAGAGTAGAGCACGCGTCAACTTCCGGGCAGGGTCTTCCGGCCCCTGGTCAACTGACGTACCGTCAGTCGTCGTTCGGCCCGGCTGCCCCGGCCAGGGCGGCAGCGGAGGTGCCGGACGGTCATGGTGACGGCTGCTGTTACGGCTGCCTCTACGGCGGAGGGCGAAGACGACTATGCGCACGATATGGCTCAGCGGCGCCGAATGGCTCGCCGTCCTGCGTGTCGGCCTCGGCCTGTGGTGGCTGGAGAGCTGGCGGCACAAGGACAAGAAGGGCTGGTTCGAACGGGGCACCGGGATCGCCTGGGCTGCGGACGTCGCGGCCAAGCACCGCTGGAACGCGGTACGCAGCGGCTTCGACGTCGTCGTCAAGCCCCGGCCGCGGACCATGGCGTACGTCGTCGTCTACGCCGAACTGGCCCTGGGCCTGGGGCTGGTGCTCGGCGCGCTGACCCCCGTCGCCCTGATCGCCGGGCTGCTGCTCAACCTCCTCTACTTCACCCTGATGATCCACGACTGGGCCGAGCAGGGGCAGAACCTGATGATGTCGCTCGCGTCACTCGTCTGCTTCTTCGGGATGAGCTGGCAGACGTGGTCGCTGGACAGTGCGTGGGGACTGTTCTGATGCGGTACGACGTGCCCGAGGCGGACGACTTCAGCAGTACCTACTGGGAGGCGGCGGCGGACGGCCGGCTGCTCCTGCGACGCTGCCTCGGCTGCGGACGCGCGCACCACTACCCGCGCGAGACCTGCCCCCGCTGCTGGAGCGAGGACGTCGTCTGGGAGGAGGCGTCCGGCCACGCCACGCTCTACACCTGGTCGGTCGTGCACCGCAACGACCTGCCCCCGTTCGGGGCCCGCGTCCCGTACACGGCGGCGGTGGTCGAACTCGCCGAGGGCCCACGGATGATGACGGAGCTCGTCGGCTGCACGGAGGGCGAGCTGCGGGTGGGGATGCCGCTGCGGGCGGACTTCCGCTCCGCGGCCGCGGGGGACGGGGTCGCGGTGCCCGTGTTCCGCCCCGGGTAGAGCGGTTCGCGGCTCAGGGCTGCTGCCAGCCCTGGGGCAGGCGGGCCGGGCGGGCGCGGAACCAGCGGTGTTCGGCGTACGCCAGGATGGTCGCGTTCAGCAGCATTGCCAGGAGCAGCGCCGTGTACAGGGCCGGGGTCGACCACCAGGTGGGGCCGTCCGACGGCTCGGGGATCAGTGCGAGGAACAGCAGGCCCGTCGGCAGGGTCGTGAAGATCGGGTAGATGGCCGCGAAGGACGCGTCCGCGTGCTGGGCGAAGAGGTCGTCGTACGCCAGGACGCCCATGGAGGCGAGGGCGAGGGCGAGGTAGGCCAGGGTGAGGGGGTAGGCGCGGAGGGTCTTCAGCTTGGTCATGGCCGTAGCCTCGCAGTGGCGTGGCCCGTGGGCCTGAGTACCGGTACTCAGCCTCTCACCTGCGGGTACTCAAGGCGCGAGTCGTCCCGTAGCATCCGCAGCGGAGGTGTGGATCAATGGCGGAGAACGGCGGCCTCGCGTCGGCCGAACTGCACGCGGAGGGGCTGCTGCTGCGGCCGTGGACGGACGCGGACTACGAGCCGGCCCTGCGCGGTATGAGCGACCCGGACTTCCAGCGGTGGAACCTCGCCGGCGGGCCGGAGCCCACGGAGGAGGGGGCGCGGCAGTTCCTGAAGACCCGGGCGCTGGGCTGGGAGCGGGGCGACACCTTCTCGTTCGCGGTCGTCGACCGCGCCACGGGCGCGGTGCTCGGGAACGTGGGCATCGGCAAGATCAGCCATGTGCACCGCAGCGGGATCATTTCCTACTGGCTGCTCCCCGAGGCCCGTGGCCGCGGCGCCGCGACGCTCGGGCTCGGCGCGGTGACCCAGTGGGGCTTCACGACGCTGGCCCTGCACCGGCTGGAGCTCGGTCACCACGTGGACAACGCCCCGTCGTGCGCGGTCGCGCAGCGCTGCGCGTACGCCGCGGAGGGCGTGCTGCGCGGTTACCTCATGGGCCGCGACGGCTTCGCCACGGATGTCCACCTCCACGCGCGTTTGTCTTCGGATCGGGTCGGCTGAGTTCTCTTGTCCGGGGGCTCCGCCCCCGGCCCCGTTCAGGGGTGGGGTGCCCTCGTCGGACTGACCTCGGGGCTTCGCCCCCGGGGCGGTTGGGGGTGGGTTGCCTGTCGGGATGGCTGGGGCGCATCGCCCCCTGCATACGTCTCGTCAAGGAGGGGTCGGTCGAGCGACGGGCCCAGGGAGACCGTTCCGGGGGTTTGCCCTGGGTGCTTCACGCTGGCTCCACTCAGGGGAGGGGCAGGCGAGTTGGCCGTCGGGATCGCTTCGGCTTCGCGCTGGGCCCGTTGGGGGGCGAGCTGGCCGTCGGAACGCTCAGGGGCCTTGCCCCGGGCCCGGGTGGGCGAGTGGCCGCGTGTCGGGGTGGCCGAGACCCTGAGCCCCGTCCGGGAGGGGCTGGGTGAGCCGCTGGCCCACCGGGATCGCTCAGAGGGTCTAGCACTGGTGGCCCTCGGCTCCGGCCCCCTGGCCCTCGCCCCCAGGCCCCGGCCCTGAGCCCTCGGCCCTGGCCCTTCGGCCCCGGCAGCCCCGGGCCCCGACCTCCAGGCCCCAGCCTTCGGCCTCCAGGTCCCCATTCACCCAGCCCACGGGACCCCGGCTTCCCGGCCCGCGGCCTCAGAGCCCCCGGCCTTGGGCACGCCTTGGTGGTGTGGGTGTGGGTGCTAGGTCCGCCGCATCAATGGGCTGGGTGGAGCCTGGGGGGCGTTGCTGGTTGTGGGTGTCTGCCCAAGTGGCTGTCGCGGCGGCGTGCTGGGTGGAGTCTGGCGGTTGGTGGTGTGGGTGTCTGTCCAGGTCAGCCGCATCAATGCGCCGGGTGGGGCCCGCGGGGCGTTGCTGGGTGTGGGTGTCAGCCCAAGCGGTCGTCGTGGCGGCGTGCTGGGCGGCGCCTAGGGGTTGGTGGTGTGGGTGTCTGTCCAAGGTCCGCCGCATCAATGCGCCGGGTGGGGCCCGCGGGGCGTTGCTGGGTGTGGGTGTCAGCCCAAGCGGTCGTCATGGCGGCGTGCTGGGCGGCGCCTAGGGGTTGGTGGTGTGGGCGTCTGTCCAAGGTCCGCCGCGTCAATGCGCCGGGTGCAGCCCGGGGGGCTGGTGTGGGCGTCAGCCCAAGTGGGGCCGTCGCGGCCGGCGTGCCGGGCGGCGCCACGGTGGCCGTCGCGGCGGCCCGCCCGGCCGCGCCCCGAGGCAGGGCAGTGCTCAGTCGCGGGCCAGGATTACCGTGCCCGAGGAGCAGAACCAGCCGCCCGTTCCTGAGGCCACCGCCAGTTCCGGGAGCGTGCCGTCCGCGCGGCGGACCTGTGCGGTGTCCGCCTCGCCGCGGAGTTGGCGGGTTGCTTCCACCAGCAGGAACAGGCCCCGCATCCCCGGGTGGCAGGCCGACAGGCCGCCGCCGTCCGTGTTGACCGGGAGGGCGCCCGTCAGGGTCAGGCGGTCCTTGCCGACGAAGTCGCCGCCCTCGCCCTTCGCGCAGAAGCCCAGGTCCTCCAGCGTGACCAGCGTCATGTACGTGAAGGCGTCGTAGATCTGCGCGATGTCGACGTCCGCGGGCGTCACCCCCGCGCGCGCGAACGCGTCGCGGCCGGAGGCGGCCGCGGGGGAGACCGTGAAGTCCTCCCACTCCGACATCGTCGTGTGCGAGACCGCCGTACCCGAACCGAGGACCCACACCGGCGGCCGGCGGGTGTCCGTCACGTACTCCTCCGCCGCCAGCAGCACCGCGCAGCCGCCGTCGGACCGGATGCAGCAGTGCAGCTTGGTGAAGGGGTCCGCGATCACCGGCCCGGACTGCACGTCGTCGACCGTGATCGGGGTGCGGTACATCGCCAGGGGGTTCGCGGCGGCGTTCGCCCGCGCCTGGACGGCGACGGACGCGAGCTGCTCCGCCGTCGTGCCGTACTCGTGCATGTGACGGCGCGCCGCCATCGCGTACTTGGCGACGAGGGTGTGCCCGTACGGCACCTCGTACTGCAGCGGACCGCGCGCCCCGAAGGAGAGGTTCGCCGTGCGGCGGCCCGCCTTGAGGTCCGCGCGGGCGGTGGAGCCGTACACGAGCAGGACGGCGTTCGCGTGGCCCGCGGCGATCGCGTCCGCGGCGTGGGCCGCCATCACCTCCCAGGTGGCGCCGCCGACGGCCGTCGAGTCGACCCAGCGGGGCCGCAGCCCCAGGTACTCCGCGACCTCCGCCGGCGCCAGGGTGCCGAGCCCCGCCGACGCCAGGCCGTCGATCACCCCGCGGTCCAGCCCCGAGTCGGCGAGCGCGCGCCGGGCGGCCTGGGCGTGCAGGGCGTACGCCGTGGCCGAGTCGACCCGGCCGCAGCCGGCGAGGGCCACGCCCACGACGGCGACCCGGCGCCCGCCGGAACGCCCGCCCGTCCCCGCCCCCGTGCTGGATATCCGCGACATGAATCTGACGGTATATCAGATTCCCTCGGACCGGGAGCTAGGAAACTGGAGCCCGCGTCCCTACCATGACGGCGCGTCAGCCCAGCACGAACCGGGGACGGATCCGCGGAAGGAGCCCTCCATGGACCCTGCCTTCACCGAGGAGCAGGCGGAGATCCGCCGCACCCTGCGCACCGCCCTCGCCAAGGGCTGCGGCCCCGACGACGTACGCGCCGCGTGCCTGGCCCCCGCCGGCCACGACCGGCGCCTGTGGCACCGCCTGGCCGGCGACCTCGGCCTCGCCGGTCTCGCGGTCGCCGCCGCGGACGGCGGCGCGGGCTGCACGGTGACCGAGCTGGCACTCGCATGCGAGGAGGCCGGGCGGGTGCTGCTGCCCTCGCCGCTGCTGCCGACGGCCGCCCTCGCCGTACCGCTGGTCCAGGCCCTGGCCGCCGACGGGCAGCGGCATGAACTGCTGACCGCTCTGGCCGGCGGGCTGCCCACCGCCGTCGCCGTACCCGGCAGCCGTCTCACCGAGGCGCTCGCCCTCACCGGCCCCAACACCGGCCCCTGGGCGGGCGACGGCCGCGCCGGCGGCGTCCAGGCCCGCCGGCGTGACGGGCGGTGGCTGCTGTACGGGGAGGCGGAGCAGGTCCTCGGGGCGCCCGGCGCGGAGCTGCTGCTGGTCCCGGCGCACCACGGGGGCTTCGCGCGCAGCCACATTCTCGTCTTCGTGGTACGGGCAGGGGCGGCGGGTCTGACGGTGACGCGGACCCGGACCCTGGACGAGACCCGGGCCCAGGGCCGCGTACAACTCCGCGACACGGAAGCGGAGCTGCTGAGGGACGGCGCCAGCGACACCCCCACGCCCGTACCCGCCGCCTTCGCCGAGGCCGGCACCGTCGCCGCGGCGGCGCTCGCGGCCGAGGCGGTGGGCGCCGCGGCCGAGGCGCTGACGGCGACGGTGGAGTACGTGAAGGTGCGCGAGCAGTTCGGGCGGACCATCGGGTCCTTCCAGGCCGTGCAGCACCGGCTTGCGGATCTGTACGTCGAGGTGGAGGCGGCGCGTTCGGCCGCGTACTACGCGGCCTGGGCGGCGGCCACACCCGGCGCGGAGGACCGTACGGCCGCCGGCCCCCTCGCCCTGGCCCAGGCGCTGTCGGCCCAGCGGACCGTGGCGGGCGAGGCGATCCAGCTGCACGGGGGGATCGGCTTCACCTGGGAGCACCGGGTGCAGCTGTACTTCAAGCGGGCGGTGTCCGACGGCCTGCTCTTCGGCGCGCCGCACCGGCTGCGGGCGCACGCGGCGCGGCTGTCCGGCCTGTTCACAGCCGGTGAACCCCACGAGCGGAAGGCGGTGACGGTCTGATGGCAGCACGCAGCGGGCCCGGCGTACGGGTGGTGCAGAAGGTCTCGTCGAGCAGGACGTTCATGCGGGTCGGCCCGCGCGTCGTACCGCCGCTGGACCGCTTCCTGCACCGGATGACGGGCGGGCGGCTGATCCTCAGCGCCCTGATGCTGCCGAGCGTGGTCCTGACGGCGACGGGCGCGAAGTCCGGACTGCCGCGCGTGACGCCGCTGGCGTGCATGCCGGACCGGGAGTCCGGCACCTGGATCCTGATCGGCAGCAACTTCGGCCGCCCCGGCCACCCCGCCTGGACGGCGAACCTCCTGGCCCACCCGGAGGCGTCGATCAGCTGGAAGGCGGAGGACATCCCGGTCCGCGCGCGGCTCCTGCAGGGCCCGGAACGGGAGGAGGTGTGGGCGCGGATCCTGGAGTTCTGGCCCCCGTACGCCACGTACCAGGCCCGGATCGAGCGCCGGATCCGCGTGTTCCGCCTGGAACGCCGGTAGCCGGCCACGGTGCGGGCGCCATCACGGAGGAAGCCCTACTTGGGCGGCTTCCGCCCCGTCATCCCCAGATGTACGAGCAGCGAAAGGTTCGGCCTCAGCTCCGCCTGCTTGACGCCCCAGGTCTGGAACCCCTTCTGGTGCGCGGCGACCGCCGCCAGCATCGCGACCAGGGAGCCCGCCATCGCCGCCGGTGAGACCGACGCGTCGACCTTGCCCTTCGACTGGAGGTCCTCGATCGACTCCGTCAGGGAGTTCGTCACCGAGTTGAGGATCTTCATGCGGATCTTGTAGAAGCGCTTGTCGCCCTCGGCCGCGCCCAGGTCCACCACCCGCAGGATCGCCTCGTTCTGGCGCCAGAACGACAGGAATCCCTCGACGAGTTCGTCCGCGGCCTGCGCCCCCGACCTGCCGACCCAGGAGCGGCCGGAGACCAGCTCCGTCAGCGACGCGCCCTCGCGCGCCATCTGCTCGGCCAGTTCCAGCACCGCGCCCTCGACGTCGGGGAAGTACTGGTAGAACGTCGCCGGCGAGGTGCCCGCCTTCCGTGCGACGTCGATGACCTTGACGTCGCGGTACGGCGACGAGCTGAGCATCTCGCTCAGGCACTCCAGCAGTTTCGTGCGCGTGGCCTGGCCGCGGCGCCCCGCAACCCGGCCGTCGACCGTGCGGACTTGACCTGTCATGCCGTCAGCTTACCGAGCGGTGATCGGGGCGCGATCCGGCGGAGGGCAAAGGGGGAACGGACCGGCATCCCCGAGGAGTGCGGCAGCACCCCGGCAGCCGAGCGGCGGTCGAACAGAATTGACCATATGTTCGATCCGTTTCGCGAGCGAAGTCCTTGATCCACCGATAACTTGGGCACAGGAAATCGAGAAGGAGTCCTGATGGTCTCGTTCGCAGAGGGCGCACCCTGCTGGGCCGACGTGATGGTCGGCGACCTCGAAGCGGGCAAGCGCTTCTACGGCGAGCTCTTCGGCTGGACCTACGGCCCGCCCGCGCCGCCCGAGTTCCACGGCTACACCGAGGCGTATCTCGACGGCGAGAAGGTCGCCGCCCTGGCCGCCAAGCCGGACGGCCGGATGCCGACCGTCTGGAACATCTACTTCGCCGCACCCGACGCCGCGGCGGCGGTGCGGCGGATCACGGAGGCGGGCGGCCGGCTCGTGATGGGCCCCATGCGTATCGGCGAGTTCGGCACGATGGCCATGGCCGCCGACCCCGGCGGCTCCGTCTTCGGTATCTGGCAGCCCGCCGGGGACGTCGGCTTCGGCCGCCAGGACGAGCCCGGCGCGTACTGCTGGGTGGAGAACCACACGCGTGAGCCCGAGTCCGTCGACGCCTTCTACGAGGAGGTGTTCGGCTTCGTCGGTGCGCCGATGCCCGACGATCCGGAGGCCCGGCTGTGGTCGCTGCACGGCGAGGAGCCCGGTGTGAAGACCGCCGTGGCCGCCCGCGTCGTACTCGGTGAGCCCTTCCCCGTGGAGATGCCGCCGCACTTCCTGCTCTACTTCCGGGTGGCCGACGCCGACGCCGCCGCGGGCACCGCCCGCCGGCTCGGCGGCCGGGTGCATCTGGAGCCGCGGGACTCGCCGTACGGGCGGTGGGCCATCCTCGCGGACAACCAGGGCGCGCGCTTCGCCGTGCTCGCCCCACCCCGGAACCCCGAGGCGGCTAGTGGGGTATCCCCTGCTCGAGCGAAGTTCGAGAGCTTGGGGAAGGCCCCTGCCGCCGGTTGAGGGGCGCGCCGGCCGGGCCCCGGGCGGCGGGGCCCGGCCGGGCGTGACCCGCGGAACGCGCGCGTTGCGGACGCCGGACGGAGCGGACGTGACCACCGAACGGAACGGACGCACCCCCTCCGCCCACCCCCGCTTACGCACACAAAGCCCCCTTTCGATCACCTGTCCGAAAGTGCGAGTGAACTGTGACACCCCGAACGGCCCCCGGGTTCGCAACGAGGCCCCTCGCCGGGGAGAATCGGCAGGCGTACCCGGACTGACGGCTGTGCGCTCGCGGTGAGAGGCTGCACGGGGACTGTCGTATCCGACCGGTACGAAGAGGCCCCTACGGGGAGGTGGCAGGGAAGTGGTCGAGCAGCTGACGCAGCACGATCCGAGACGGATCGGCCCGTTCGAGGTGCTCGCCCGGCTGGGTGCCGGCGGCATGGGGCTGGTCTATCTCGCGCGTTCGGCGTCCGGCCGCCGGGTGGCGATCAAGACGGTGCGTACGGAGCTGGCCGAGGACCAGCTCTTCCGGGTGCGCTTCACGCGCGAGGTGGAGGCGGCGCGTTCGGTCAGCGGGTTCTACACGGCGGCCGTCGTGGACGCCGACCCCCGCGCCGCGGTGCCCTGGCTCGCGACCGCCTACGTGCCCGCGCCCTCCCTGGAGGAGATCATCACCGAGTGCGGGCCGCTGCCCCCGCAGGCCGTGCGCTGGCTGGCGGCCGGTATCGCGGAGGCGCTGCAGTCCATCCACGGGGCGGGGCTGGTCCACCGGGACCTCAAGCCCTCCAACGTCCTGGTCGTCGAGGACGGCCCGCGCGTCATCGACTTCGGCATCGCCTCGGGCGTCTCCAACACCCGGCTCACGATGACCAACGTGGCCGTCGGCACCCCGGCGTACATGTCACCGGAGCAGGCCCGCGACTCCCGCAGCGTGACGGGCGCCAGCGACATCTTCTCGCTCGGCTCCACGCTCGTCTTCGCTGGCACGGGCCACGCCCCCTTTCACGGGGCGAACCCGGTCGAGACCGTCTTCATGCTGCTGCGCGAGGGCCCGAACCTCGACGGGCTGCCGGACGAGCTGCGCCCGCTCATCGAGTCCTGCATGCAGATGTCGCCGGAGCACCGGCCGAGCCCCGCGGAGCTGCAGGCGCAGCTCGCCCCGCATCTGTTCAGCTCCGGGAACGACGACGACACCGGTACGGCCTCGGCCTGGCTGCCGGGCGTCGCGGTCGAGCTGATCGAGAAGCGCCGCGGCGTCCGTACGACGCACACCACCGAACCCCGTCCCGCCCCGCCCCGCCCCGTGGGCCCGCCGCCCAGGCCCGACCATCCGCCGGTCGCCGTACAGGTGCAGCAGCAGCCCGCGCCGGTCGCCGTGGAGGAGCCCGGCGGCGTGGTGCGCCTGGCGGGCGCCGCGGTGCCGATCGGGCCCGGTCCCCGGGTGAAGGACGCCACGGCGGCCCGGCTGCGGATGACGCCCGACGCGCATCCCGTGGCCGGCTGGGTCCGCCCGCCGGGAGCCGGCGCGCACAACGGCGTCCCGGCGGCGCGCCCCGCCCCGGCGGCCGTGGAGGAGCCCAGGCCCAAGGGCGGCTGGCGGCCGTGGCGCTTCCGGATGTCCAACGACGTCTGGGGCACCCCGGCGGTCGTGAACGACCTGCTGTACGTCACGTCCTTCGAGGTCCACGCGCTCGACGTGATGAGCGGGCGCCGCCAGTTCAAGACCCGTGAGGTCGCCTGGACGATGGCCGTCGCCGACGGCCGTATCCACGCCTCCGACGGGCCCAGCCTGTACGCCCTGGACGCCTCCGACGGCGGCGAGCGGTGGCGGCGCAGCGTGGACGGCTGGGTGTACGCGCTGCGGGTCGACGGCGGCGTCGTCGTCACCGGCACCCGCGGCGGCGGCGTGCAGGCCCGCGACGCCGTCACGGGCGAGCCCCTGTGGGAGCTGGCCGGGGCGCACACGGAGTTCGAGACGCCGGACGCCGGGCCCGTCATCAAGGGCGACACGGTGTTCGTCTGGGCCGAGGGCCGGCTGCGCGCCCTGCAGGCGCGCACGGGCGCCGAGCGCTGGTCGTACCCCGTCGGGGACGCGGCGGCGTGCGGCGGGGTGCCGGTGCGGCTGCTGTCCGCGCCGGACGGGTCGGTGTACGTCTCCGCGGGCAAGCGGGTGCTGGCGCTGGACGCGGCGTACGGGAGGCTGCGCTGGTCCTTCGAGGCGCCGGCCGTGCTGCTGTGCCCGCCGGCCTTCGCGCCCGGCGCGGCGGTGGGGGGCGGCGGGGTGTACCTCGCCGACTACCTCGGCACGGTGTACGCGCTGGACGCCACCGACGGGCGTGAGCGGTGGCGGATCGCCACGGAGGCGCGCAACTCCATCGAGCCCGTGCTCGTCGCCGACGGGGCGGTGCACGTGGGGTCCGGATCGGCGCTGTACACGCTGGACGCCGTCGCCGGGACGCCGAAGTGGCGCTTCGCGACCCGCGGCGAGCTGATCGGGACGCCGGTCGCGGCGGACGGCCGGGTGCACTTCGGCTCCGCCGACCACTGGCTGTACGCGGTGGACGCGATGGGCGGCCAGTTGCGGTGGAAGCTCGAGACCGGGGGCGAGATCACCGGGTCGCCCGTGGTGGCCCAGGGCGTCGTGTACGCGTGCAGCAAGGACCGCTGCGTGTACGCGCTGGACGCCGCCGAGGGCACGGGACGGTCGGGGCGGTAACCGCCGGGGTTACGCCGCGTCCCGGTGTTCCTGCGGGGGCGGGCTGCCGTCGGCCGTCTGGCGGAGGTCCTGCCCGCCGGTCGCGTCCGGGAAGCGGACCACGTTCTCCGGCTGGGACTCGTGGGCCCGTGCTGCCGGCTCCGCCGCGTAGGCCGGGGGTGCGGCCGGTTCCACCGCGCTGAGCCGCGCGGTCCTGCTCTGCCTGCCCAGCACCCCGGCGCCCAGCAGCATCAGCGCCGCCGCGCCGAAGGCGTACGCCACGCCCGCGCCCAGGCCGTCGCCGGTCGTCGTGATCGACAGACCGTCCGAGATCTGGCCCTGGCGGATCATCCACAGCAGCAGCGTGCCCAGCACGATCAGCCCGGCCACGCCGATCACGAGGCGCGATCTCCGCAGCACGCCGAGCACCGCGACGACCGCGGCGGCCAGCATGATCAGGAAGATCGACCCGATGAGGGAGGAGCGGGCATCGGTGATGCCGTCGAAGAGGTCGTCGACTGCGTAGTGCTGGCCGAGGCGGCCGTCGTACCACGGACGGAAGGGGCTGTAGACGGCGGCCGCCGCTCCTAGGAGCGCCAGGACGGACCCGACGAACAGACGCATGGTGGATACGGTTGCCCGCATGGTCCGCTCGCCTCCGGTCGGACTAGGCACACGGCCCGTGACGGGCCTCTCCCAGGACCGACGCTACGCCGGGTGGGGCGGGGCCGCATCCGCAGGCGCGCGCCCGCCGCACCCCGCGCCCCGTCACCGCACCCGGTACTCGCCCGCCCGCCGCGCGAACAGCTCCGCCTGGTCCCCCGGCGCCGCGCTGCCCAGCGAGATCAGCGCGTCCGCCTGCGCGAACGCCTGCTGCCGTGCCGCCAGCTTCGCCGTCCACAGCGCCCGTACCGTTCCCTGCACGGCCGTCGTCGGGGAGCCCGCGATCACCGTCGCCGCGCGCACGGCGGCCTCGACCGTCCGGCCGGGCGGGACCACCTCGGACACCAGCCCCGTCTCGTACGCCCGGCGCGCCCCGATCCGCTCGGCCGAGCCCATCAGGGCCAGGCGGGCCGCCTCGCCGGGCGGCATCCGCAGGGTGAGCGCGATGGCCTCGTACGCGTTGACCATGCCGTACGTCGTGTGCGGGTCGAAGAAGGTCGCGTTCTCGTCCGCGATCAGGAAGTCGCACTCGGTGAGGAGGTAGAACGCGCCGCCGCAGGCCATCCCGTTGACCGCGCCGACCACCGGCTTCCACAGGTCCTGCGACTTCGGGCCGACGTCCAGCAGCGGATCGTCCACGGAGTACGGCGACGAGGGCTGCGGTACGACCGCGTCGCGGTCCAGGCCCGTGCAGAAGGCGCGGTCGCCGGCGCCGGTGAGCACGATCGCCCGTACCCCGTCGTCCAGGCGCAGGGTGCGCCACAGGGTGCGCAGCGCGTCCGCCGTGGCGAGGTCGAGCGCGTTGTGGCGGTGCGGGCGGTCGAGGGTGACGACCGCGACGCCGTCCTCGGTCCGGGTCGTGACGCTCATGCGCGCTCCACCTGTCTCGTGACGCTCACGGCCGCTCCAGCTGCCACCGGGGCAGGGTGACGCCTTCCCCCGTGTCCCAGAACACCGCCCGTACCGCCGCCCCGATCCGCAGCCGCTCCGCCGGCACCGAGTCGAGCGCGGCGTCCGGCGCCGCGACCACGTTCCCCACCAGCCGGATCCGCGGATCGTCGGCCAGCTCCACCAGGACCACGTTGTACGGGGCGACGTCGGCGTACGACGGCAGCAGCGGCGGGTGCGGCACGACGTACGACCAGATCCGGCCGCGGCCCGACATGAGTCTCCAGTCCGTGTCGAACGAGCCGCAGTGCGGACAGCAAGGACGCGGCGGGAAGCGCGGCTCGCCGCAGCCGGCGCACGCCTGGACCCGCAGCTCGCCGCGGGCGGCGTAGGTCCAGAAGGGGGCGCCGTCGTCGTCCTGGACGGGTAGCAGCACGATGGCTCAGCTCCTCAGCAGCAGGGCGGAGGTGGGGACGCCCTCGCCGGCCGTGACCAGGCAGGTCTGCGCGCCGCGCACCTGGGCGGTGGAGGTGCCGCGCAGCTGGCGGACGCCCTCGGTGATCAGGTTGAAGCCGTGCACGTACGCCTCGGAGAGGCCGCCGCCGGAGGTGTTCAGCGGCAGCCGGCCGCGGGTCTCCAGTGCGCCGCCCTCGGTGAAGGCGGCGCCCTCGCCGCGTCCGCAGAAGCCGTAGCCCTCCAGGGAGAGCGGGATGAGCGCGGTGAACGCGTCGTAGATCTGGGCGACCGCGATGTCGTCCGGGCCGAAGTCGGCGTGCTTCCACAGCTGTCGGGCGGTGGCCCAGGAGGGGCCGGTCAGGGGGTCGTCGTTCCAGTAGTTGACCATGCCGTGGTGCTGGGCGGGCAGGCCCTGGGCGGCGGAGTGGACGTAGACGGGTCTGCGGCGGCAGTCGCGGGCGCGTTCGGCGGGGACGACGACGCAGGCGAGGGCGCCGTCGGTCTCCAGGCAGTTGTCGTAGAGGCAGAGGGGTTCGCTGATCCAGCGGGCGTTCATGTACATCTCGCGGGTCAGCGGGCGGTCGTACATCACCGCGGCGGGGTTCTGGTTGGCGCGGTTGCGGCAGGCCAGGGCGATGTTGAAGAGGTGGTCGCGGGTGGCGCCGTACTCGTGCATGTAGCGGCGGGTGAGCATGGCGATCTCGTCGGCGGGGCGCAGCAGTCCGTACGGGCGGGTCCACTGGGCCGGGGTGGGCAGCTGGGCGGCGGTGTTCGTCCAGGGGCGGGGGCCGCTGCCGCGCTTGCGGGAGCGCCAGGCGACGCCGACGTTCGCCTGGCCGGTGGCGATGGCGGCGGCGAGATGCGCGACGGTGGCGCACGAACCGCCGCCGCCGTAGCCGACCTTGGCGAAGAACGTGACGTCACCGGCGCCGATGGCCTTGGCCACCTCGACCTCGTCGGTCTCCTCCATCGTGTACGAGGCGAAGGCGTCGACCTCGTGCGGTTCGATGCCGGCGTCGTCGAGGGCCGCGAGGATCGCGCGGCAGGCCAGGGTCTTCTCGGACTCGGGGAGGTGCTTGGCGAAGGGCGTCTGCCCGATGCCGGCGATCGCGGTCGCGTCCTTGAGGGTCCCCATCAGCATCAGCCGCCTTCGCCTCGTCGTCGACCCCGGCACGCCGGGCCTTTCCGCGTCCGTGCGGCACGAAGGGTAGCGCGAATCTGACGGGTAGTCAGCTACGCACGCGGGAGATCCCGCGCCGTCGCCTCGGAGTCGTACGGCCCTGCTGACAGTGCGGTCAGGTTGACCTAACCTGACGGGTAGTCAGCTGCCGGGAGGGTGAGATGCGCGGAGACCTGAGGTACGGGAGTGTCCCCGGACTGGTGCGCGCGGCCGCGGAGCGGTACGCGGACCGGGAGGCGGTCGTCGAGGGCCGGACGCGGCTGACGTACGGCGAACTGGGCGCACGCGTCGAGCGCTCCGCTGCCGCGTGCGTCGCCGCCGGGGTGGAGCCGGGCGACCGGGTCGCCATCTGGGCGCCCAACACCCTGGAGTGGATCGTCGCGGCGCTGGGCGCGGTGTCCGCGGGCGCGGTGCTCGTACCGGTGAACACGCGCTTCAAGGGCGGCGAGGCGGCGTACGTGCTGCGGCGCTCGCGGGCGCGGCTGCTGTTCGTCACGGGGACCTTCCTCGGTACGTCGTACGTCGCGTCCCTGCGCCGGGCGGCGGGCACCGGCGCGGGCGGCGGACCGCTGCCCGGGCTGCCGGACCTGCGCGAGGTGGTGGTCCTGTCGGACGACGCGCCCGTCGGCTTCAGCTCCTTCGGCGACTTCCTCCGGCGGGGCGCCGCGGTGGACGCGGACGTCGTACGGGCCCGGGGGGACGCCGTACGGGGCGACGACCCGTCCGACATCATCTTCACCTCCGGCACCACCGGTCACCCCAAGGGCGCCGTCATCACGCACGCGCAGACGCTGCGCGCGTACGACACCTGGGCCGAGCTGGCCGGGCTGGAGGAGGGGGACCGCTATCTGATCGTGAACCCCTTCTTCCACACCTTCGGCTACAAGGCCGGCATCATCGCCTGCCTGACCCGCGGCGCCGTGATGATCCCGCAGCCCGTCTTCGACGTGGACACCGTGCTCGCGAACATCGCCGCCGAGCGCGTCTCCGTCCTGCCCGGCCCGCCCACCCTGCACCAGCAGCTCCTCGACCACCCCGCCCGCGACCGGCACGACCTGTCGGCCCTGCGCCTGGTGGTGACGGGCGCGGCCGTCATCCCGCTGCGGCTGGTGGAACGCCTGCGCGCGGAGCTGAAGATCGCCACGGTCCTCACGGCGTACGGGCTGTCCGAGGCGTCCGGCGTGGTCACCATGTGCCGGCGCGGCGATCCGGCGGAGGTCGTGGCGTACACCTCGGGCCGCGCGATCCCCGGCACGGAGGTGGCGGTGGCCGGTCCGGACGGCTCGCGGCTCGCCCCGGGGGAGCAGGGCGAGGTGCTGGCCCGCGGCTACAACGTGATGCGCGGCTACGACGGCGACCCGGAGGCCACGGCTGCCGCGGTCTCGCCGGACGGCTGGCTGCGCACGGGGGACGTGGGCGTCATGGACGCCGACGGCAACCTCCGGATCACCGACCGGATCAAGGACATGTTCATCGTCGGCGGCTTCAACGCCTACCCGGCGGAGATCGAACAGGCCCTCGGCCTGCACCCCGCGGTCGCGGACGTCGCGGTGATCGGCGTACCGGACGCGCGCCTCGGCGAGGTCGGCAAGGCGTTCGTGGTGCGGCATGCGGGGTCGACGGCGACGGAGGACGACCTGATCGCGTGGTCGCGGCGGGAGATGGCGAACTACAAGGTGCCGCGGGCGGTGGAGTTCGTGGCGGAGCTGCCGCGCAACGCGTCGGGGAAGGTCCTCAAGACGCGGTTGCGGGAGGTGGGCGCCTGAGGCGGCTCCCCGGCGCGCCTGTTCAGCGGGAGGGGCACCCCTGGGAGCCGGTGGAGAGGAAGCCCCGGGAGGTCTCGGTCTCGTCGGGCTGGTACGGACCCGACCTGCCGGTGAGGTCGAAGACCCAGGCGGGCTCCAGCGCCCACGTGCTCGGATAGGCGCACCGGTACGGCTTCAGGCCGAGCCGGACGCCCGTCACCGTGTAGTGGATGTCGGGCGGCTGCGGGCAGCCGGGTGCGCCCTGTCCCGGCTGGTCCAGCGTGCGCAGGGCCTGCCGCGCCGTCGGTCCCTCCACGGACCGGACCTTCTCGGGGAACAGCAGGAACCCCGTCCCCTGGATCAGCCGCCCCGACCCGTCGATGTGCAGCACGGTCCGCTCCAGCGGCCGCACGCCGCCGATCACCGGGGTCACGGTCACGATCCGGACGTCGTCCTGGCCGTGTCCGAGGATCTGCGAGGCGTCCACGTCGGCGTGCTCGATGCCCAGCGTCCGCTGCAGCGGCTGTGCGATGCGCTTGGCTGCGGCCTCGCTCACCGGGGTCGCCCGCTCCGGGACGGTGCCCCGGTCGAACCGCCAGATCCGACGGCCGGTGTCCACGTACAGGCGGCCCTTGACGTAGTCGCTCCGCTCGTAGACGCGGTCACCCGGCTGGTCCCCGGCGCTCTCGTCCACCCCGTCGAGGCCGACGGCGCGGGCCAGTTGCCCGACGGCGCCGCGGGTGACCGGCCTCAGGCGGTACGCCGGGCTGGACACGGTGCCCTCGGGCAGCTTGCCGGCGTAGTGGTAGTGCTCGGCGGACCTCGGCTGCGGAGTGCTGTTCGGGCACGGCAGGGCGGGCGTGCTGCTCCGGGCCGCGCTCGGTGACGGGGTGCCGGACGAGCGGCGCGGTGCCGGTCCAGGTGCGCAGGAGGCCAGCGCCAGCGCCGCGATCAGGGCCAGGGCTCCGGCCCTTCCCGCGCCGGTCACTCGCTGAAGCCCAGCCGCAGGGCGAGGCCGCCGATCACCGTGGCCGTGATCCGGTCCAGGATCCTTCGGGCCCTCGGGCGGCGCAGCCAGCGGCCGAAGGCGGATGCGGAGAGGAGCAGCACCGTCGACCAGAGCAGGCCCTCGGTGATGTGGACGGACGTCAGCAGCAGGCCCATCGGGAAGTGCGGGGCGCCCTCCGGGATGAACTGCGGCAGGACCGCGACGTAGAAGACGCCCACCTTGGGGTTGAGCAGATTGGTCAGCGTGCCCTGGCGCCAGCCGCCGGCCAGGGAGTCCGCGCCGGAGAGCGCCTCGGCCGAGGGCGCGGTCTCGGCGCCGCCGCGGAACGTGTCGTACAGCATGCGGCCGGCCATCCACAGCAGGTAGCAGACGCCGGCCCAGCGGAGCACCTCGTACGCCAGACGCGAGGCGGTCAGCAGGGCGGTGACGCCCGCCGAGGTCAGCGCGCCCCAGACCAGGGTTCCGGTCTGGATGCCGAGGACGACACCCCAGGCGCGGGTGCGGCGGCCGAGGGCGGCGGTACGCAGGATGAGGGCCGTGTCGAGGCCCGGGGTGAGGGTGAGGAGCCCCACGACGAGGGCGAAGGACCAGAGCGCGGTGTCTATTGCCACGGATGGTCATCGTACGGGGCCGCGGCCCGCGCCGGCTCGCGCACGAGGTAGACGTCGATCGGATCCTCGGATACGAAGGTGAAGCCGTGGCGTTCGTAGAGGCGTCTTGCGGGGCTGCCCTGGAGGACGTTGAGGCGGACGCGGACGGAGTCCTCGTCGCATCGCCGCAGCAGTCGGCTGAGGACGGCGGAGCCGATGCCGCGGCCCTGGAGGCGGGGATCGAGGAAGAAGTGCTCGAGCCAGTGCGCGTCCCCGTCCGGACGCAGCGCCACGGAGCCGGCGAAGGCGCCGCCGTCCGCCTCGATGACCCAGGCGTGCTCCGGCACGAACGCGTCCCGGAACCGCTGCCGCACGCGCACCGCGTCGTAGCGCCCCAGCCGCTCGAGGTCCGGCCGCATCACGACGGCCCGCAGCTCGGCGATGGACTCGGTGTCGGCGGCGGAGGCGGGGCGTATGTCCCAGTCGTTCATGATCGCGATCGTAACCGCCACCGCGCTCCGCACACGCCGCGGGCCCGGCGCGGTGGCCGTCGGACGGCCGCCGTTGCCGGGCCCTGCGGGGTGCGTGTGCGGTGCGGTGGGTCAGTTGACGGGGGCGACGGGCGTGTGACTGTCGGCAAGGGTGACGGTGCCGTCGTTGCCGGGGGCGACCGGCATGTGGTGGTCGGCGCGCACGGTGCTGCCGCTGTCCGGGGCGATCGGCATGTGGTGGTCGGCCAGGATCGCCGAGGACGAGCTGCCGCCGAGCAGGGCGGTGGCGAAGAGGGCGGCGACGGTGACGAGGGTCTTCTTCGAGCGGTTCATTGCGGTCTCCCGTCAATTGAGGCTTGTGTGCCTGGAGTTGATGTGGAGACGCTAGCGCCGAAGGAACATCAGTTCTAGGCGGCTGGCTGGAAATAGCCGTCAATAGACTGGAATCAAGTGATTCGACGGACAGTGGGCGCCCTGAAGGGCAGCAAAAAGGGCCGGCCGCGGCGACCCCCCTCTCGTCGTCGCGGCCGGCCCGCCTCCCCCGAGGCTGCCGCCTGTCAGTTCTCCGGCGGCGCCGGCCAGTGGCCGTCCAGCGGCTGCACGGCCTCGGTGGTGCTGGTGCCGTCCGTGGTCTCCGCGTCGGTCGCCGTGCCGTCCTCCGGCGGGGTCGGCCAGTGACCGTCGCCGAGCGGCTCGACCTTCGACTTCTTCTCATCCGCCATGTCGTCAACTCCCCTGAAACGTGGGACTCGTGAAGCGTGAGTGCCCGCCCGGCAACTCCCCCGCGGATTGCCGGACGGGCGACTACTCGGGCCGCTCACCTTAGCGGTGCGTCGTCGCGGCCCGACTGTCGGGCGACGCTCCCCCCCGGTGCGCCCGCCCAGAAATGAGCATGCCGGAAGGCGATAAACGACCGATGAACGGCCACGTCCATCCCGTAGCGGCTGCTGTTCAGAGCGCTGCGGGCGTCGCCAGCAGGGAACGGATGTCGTCCGCGCGGGACGAGCCGAGCTGGTCGTACAGGGCGACGGACTCGGTCCAGCAGGCCCGGGCCCGGCCCGGCTGGCCGACCCCTTCCAGCGCATGGCCGAGGACTGCCATGACCTGCGCCCGGTGCCAGTCGCCGCCGACCCCCTTCAGGCACGCCAGCGCGTTCTCGGCGTGCGCCGCGGCCACGGCGGGCTGCTCCAGGGCGAGGTGCACCTCCGCGAGCCGCAGCAGGCTCATGCCGTCCCACAGCTGCATCCGGTTGTCCCGGAAGACCTCCAGCGCCTCCGAGAGCTGGGGGAGCGCCTCGGCGGGACGTCCGGCGCTCGTGAGGGCGACCCCGAGGGCATAACGGGCATTGGCCATACGGAGGTTCCCGCCCAGGCCGAGATAGATGTCCAGCGCCTCGCGGGCGAAGCGCACCGCGTGGTCCTTGTCCCCCGTCTCGACGTGCAGCCGTGACAGATTGCTGAGGGCGCTCGCCTCGCCCGCCCGGTTGCCGTCCGCCCGGAAGGCCCGCAGCGCCTGCTCGAAGCAGTCGCCGGCGTCCCCGTAACGTCCGAGCAGCCCGCTGACGATGCCGCGCTCGTTCGGCGCGTATCCGCTGACCCACGGGTCCTCGCAGGCGGTGCCCAGCAGCATGGCCCGCAGGGCGTGTTCGTCGGCGGCCTCGAAGCGGCCGGCGAAGGTGTGCGAGTACGTGATGACGATGTGCGCCCGTGCCTGACCGCGCAGGTCGTCCGCCTCCTGGGCGGCCTGCACGGCGGCCTCGGCGGCCTGGAGGCACTGCAGCGAGTGGGTGCCCGACTCGGCGAGGTTGCGGGCCATGAGGAGCAGTTCGATGGCGCGGCTGAGCGTGGCGCCGGCCGCGAACTGGCGGATGGCGGCGAGGAGGCAGTCCGCCTCCGCGTACATCCAGTCCAGCGCCTCGTGCCGGTCGCCGAACGGCAGCCCCTCGCTGTGCCGCGGCGCGAGATGCGCCGTGAGCCGGTCGCCGGGCCGCCCCAGTTCGTACACGCGGGCGCCCGTGGCGAGATAGAAGTCCAGGAGCCGCGCGAGCGCCGACTCGCGCTCCTGCGGCGGCTGCTCGTCCCGCTCCGCGCACCCCCGCGCGTACAGCCGTACGAGGTCGTGGTAGCGGTAACGCCCCGGTGCCGCCGACTCGATGAGTGAGGTGTCGACCAGCCGCTCCAGCAGGTCCTCCGCGTCGTCCGCCGCCATGTCCAGCATCGCGGCCGCCGCGTGGACCGAGATGTCCGGGCCGTCCGCGAGGCTCAGGAGGCGGAACGCGCGGGCCTGGTCGGCGGGGAGCTGGCCGTAGCCGAGTTCGAACGACGCCTTCACCGCCAGGTCGCCGACCTGGAGTTCGTCGAGCCGCCGGTGCTCGTCCGCGAGCTTGCGCGCCAGGGTCGACACCGTCCACGTGCGCCGCGCGGACAGGCGCGAGGCCGCGATGCGGATCGCCAGGGGCAGATAGCCGCAGCGGCCCACGACGTCCATCGCCGCGTCCCGCTCGGGGGCGACGCGGTCCTCGCCGACGATGCGCGTGAACAGCTCCAGCGCCTCCGCCGGGCTCATCACGTCGAGGTCCACGTGCTGCGCCCCGACCAGGTCCATCATCTTGCCCCGGCCGGTGACCAGCGCCGCGCAGCCCTCCGTGCCGGGGAGCAGCGGCCGCACCTGGGCCGCGTCGCGGGCGTTGTCCAGCAGGGCCAGGAGCCGGCGGCCGGCCAGCCGCGAGCGGTAGAGGGCCGAGCGCTCCGCGACGCCGTCGGGTATCTCCGCGTCCGTGGAGCCCAGCGCCCGCAGGAACGCGCCGAGCACCGCCTCCGGCTCCGCCGGCGCCGGGCCCGAGCCCTGCAGGTCGACGTACAGCTGCCCGTCCGGGAAGTGCTCGCGCGCCGCGTGCGCCACCTGCACCGCCAGGGTCGTCTTGCCGACGCCGCCGATGCCGGACACCGACGACACCGCCATCACGCTGCCCTCGGAGGTGGCGAGCTGCTTGGACAGCTCGTCCACGTAGTCCGCGCGGCCGGTGAAGTCCGCGACCGAGGCCGGAAGTTGAGCGGGGCGCAGGAAGCGGGGGCCGGCGAGGGCCGCGGCGGCCGGCTCGGGCGCGGCGAGGGAGTCGTCCGCGCGCAGGATCCGGGCCTGCAGCTCGGCCAGTTCGGGCCGCGGGTCCACGCCCAGCTCGCGCTTAAGCAGCCGGCGGGTGTCGGCGTACACGGCGAGCGCCTCGCCCTGCCGGCCGCTGCGGTACAGCGCCAGCATCAGCAGCTCCCGCAGCCGCTCGCGCAGCGGGTGCGCGGCGGTCAGCGCGGTCAGCTCCGAGACGACGTCGGCGTGGCAGCCGGCCTTCAGGTCCAGGCAGACGCGGTGCTCCAGCAGCGACAGCCGCCATTCGTCCAGCCGTACGCGCTGGGTCTCGGCGTACGGGCCGGGTACCCCGGCCAGCGCCCCGCCGTCCCAGACGGCGAGGGCCTCGGCGTACAGGGCGCGGCCCCGGGCCGTGTCGCCCCCGGCCTGGGCGCGCTCCGCCTCGGCGGCGAGCCGCTCGGCCCGCTCGGTGTCCAGGCTGTCCGGCGCGCGTACGACGGCGTAGCCGCCGGCCCGGGAGACCAGCGTCTGCGCTCCCAGCGCCTTGCGCAGCCGGAAGGCGTACGTGCGGATCGTCGCGGTCGCCGTCTCCGGCGGCTCCTCGCCCCACAGCGCGTCGATCAGGTCCTGCGCGGTGGCCGTGCGTCCGCTGCGCAGCAGCAGGGCGGCCAGCATGGCGCGCTGCTGTGGCGAGCCCGCGGCGAGCTCCGCGCCGGCCCGCCGGGCCTGGACGGGGCCGAGGACGGAGAACGTCAGATCGGCGTCGTACCGCCCCGTCGTGGCCGTCGCGCCCGGGCGGCCGTCTCCGCTGGCGCCGTCGATGGTCTCGCTCATGGCCGTCCCCCTCCCCGAGGCGTATCCCGCATCGGATCAGTCTGCCTTGAGGACGGTGCATTCGTCAGCAGCGGTTCCGGACGTTGGCGGTCCCGATATGGCCTTGTTGTGGAGAGAGTTGGAGCGTTTACGGACAGGGGTGCCCGGATTGCCCGCCGGGACGTCCGCTGCACGCTAGCTGACGGACCGTCAGATCGGCGCTACCGTGGAGCGCATGGAGACCACCTTCCCGAAGATAATCTCGGTGGACGACCACACGGTCGAGCCGCCCGGCGTCTGGCGGGACCGGCTCCCGTCGAAGTACCACGAGGTGGGGCCGCGGATCGTGCGCGCCCCGCTGAAGGAGATGACCTTCCTGGGCGGCCGGTTCGCGCCGAAGATGGGCGCGCCCGGCGACGAGGGGCCGATCGCCGACTGGTGGGTCTACGAGGACCTGCACCGGCCCCTCACCCGGCTGGACACCGCCGTCGGCTACTCCCGGGACGAGATCCGGCTCGAGGCGATCACGTACGAGCAGATGCGGCCGGGATCCTTCAGCGTGCCGGAGCGACTCGCGGACATGGACGTCAACCACGTCCAGTCGGCGCTCTGCTTCCCCACCTTCCCCCGTTTCTGCGGCCAGACCTTCACCGAGGCGAAGGACCGCGAGCTGGGCCTGCTGTGCGTGCGGGCGTACAACGACTGGATGGTCGAGGAGTGGTGCGGGCCCGAGGCGCAGGGCCGGCTGATCCCGCTGCCGATCATCCCGCTGTGGGACGCGGAGCTCGCCGCCGCCGAGGTGCGGCGGAACGCGGCGCGCGGCGTCCGGGCGGTGTGCTTCTCGGAGATCCCGCCGAACCTCGGGCTGCCGTCGGTCCACACGGACGACTGGGACCCGCTGTTCGCGGCGTGCGCCGAGACGGGGACGGTGATCGCGATGCACATCGGGTCGTCGTCGCGGATGCCGTCGACGTCGAAGGACGCACCGCCGGCGGTGGGGTCGACGATCACCTTCGCCAACTGCTGCTTCTCGATGGTCGACTGGCTGATGTCGGGGAAGTTCGAGCGCTTCCCCGGGCTGAGGATCATGTACGCGGAGGGCCAGATCGGCTGGATCCCGTACATCCTGGAGCGGGCGGACGTGGTCTGGGAGGAGAACCGGGCCTGGGGCGGCGTCGCGGACAAGGTGCACCGCCCGCCGTCGGAGCTCTTCGCCGACCACGTCTACGGCTGCTTCTTCGACGACGCCTTCGGCCTGCGCAACCTCGACGCGATCGGCGTCGGCAACGTCCTGTACGAGACGGACTACCCGCACTCGGACTCGACGTGGCCGAAGTCGCGGGAGGTGGGGGAGTCACAGATGGGGCATCTGCCGGCGGACCAGGTGGAGCGGATCGTCCGGGGCAACGCGATCGAACTGCTGGGGCTCACGCCGCAGGGCTTGTGGGCGGGATAGCGGGGCCTGACCGAGCGCTCACGCCGCAGGGCTTGTGGGCGGGATGGCGGGGGCCTGACCGAGCGCCCTCGCCGCAGGCCCGATGGCGCGCGCCTCACCGGACGCCCTCGGCGCGAGGCCGGTGGGCCCGATGGCGCGCGCCTGACCGAGCGCCCTCGCCGCGGCCGCCCGGGCGAAGCGCGGTGCCGCCTTGCGCAGGTACTCCACCCGGCCGGGGCCCTTCCGGCGCGGGCGGTCCCGGTCCGCCAGCTCCGTGAAGAGGGCCGAATAGCGTGCCGCGACCGCGGCCGGCTCGTACCGGCGGGCGCTCCGCAGCGCCGCCGCCCCCATGGCGCGGCGGCGCGGCTCGTCCTCGATCAGCTCCAGCAGCGCGCCCGCGAGCGCGTCGGCGTCGCCGACCGGCACCAGCCGTCCGTCGTGCCCGTCGCGGATGATCTCGCCCGGGCCGACCGGGCAGTCCGTGCTGACCACGGGCACCCCCACACCCATCGCCTCCACGATCGTCATGCCGAACGACTCGATGTCCGAGGTGACCGTCACCAGGGACGCCTCGGCGAACGCCGGCTCGATGGGGCTGCGCACGCCCGCGAGGCGGACCCGCCCGGCCAGTTCGAGCTCGGCCGCCAGCGCCTCCAGCCGGCGCCGCTCCTGGCCGCCCCCGTAGATCCGCAGCTCCCAGTCGGGATGCCGGTGTGCCACCTGGGCGAACGCGTGCAGCAGCAGGTCATGGCGCTTGACCCGGACCAGTCGGCCGGCCGCGGCGATCACCTTGGCGGTGCCCTGCGCCGGCGCCGCGCGCGGAGCGGGGACGATGTTCGGGATCGCGGTGACCCGGGTGCCGGCCAGCGGCATGCCCGCCCGGTACGCCGCCGCGTCGGCCTCGGTGGTGGTGACCACGGCGTCCAGCGCCGCGTAGCTGCGGGCCATCCGGGACCAGAGCCGGTAGCCGTAGCCGTCGTGGTGCAGATGCTCCTGCCCGATCAGCACGGCCGACTCCGGTCCGTACCGGGCCAGATGGATGTTGATCCCGGCCCTGGTGCCGAGCACCACGTCCGCGCCGCAGCCCGCCAGATACTCCGCGGCGCGCGCGTCGTGCAGGGCGGTGTACCGCCGGCACGGCCCGTCGGCGCCGGTGAACCGGCGGGAGGGCGCCGCGTACCGCTCGTCGGCCCGGTCGGCGCTGCCCTTCCGGTCGTCGACCAGCGGGCGCAGCCGTACCCGGGGGTCGAGGGCGAACGTCGGCTTGGCGCGGAGCCGGCGCATGGACGCGATCTCCACCTCGTGTAGGTCGGCCAGCGCGGCGGCGAGATGGAAGACGGCTTTGACCGTGCCGCCCAGCGCGTAGGCGTTGTTGAGCAGGAACGAGACCTTCACCACGTACCCCCTGTGTGTCCAGGCAGCCCGTGGCCTGTGGACCGGACGGGCGGGTACCCGATCAGGACGCCGCGGGCAGCGGAGCCGTTCCGTCCGGTGGGGAGGCGGCGCACGCCACCCCTCCTCGGGCACGCTCTGGGCGCACGGCTCTTGTCTGATGCACCGTCAGATACCACCATGGCCCCCACACCGCCCCGCGGAGGAGAAGCCATGCCCCCGATCGCCCGTCCGGCCTACGGGATGCAGCTGCCCGTCCAGTCGCAGAGCACGATGTACGCCGAGTCCTGGGAGGCCGGGGCCGGCCCCGAGGACCTGGCCGAGATCGCCCGGACCGCCGACGCGGGCGGCTTCGCGTACATCGCCTGCTGCGACCACGTCGCCATCCCGCGGCGGCTGGCGGACGCGATGGGGACGACCTGGTACGACCCCGTGGCCACGCTCGCCTACCTCGCGGCCGTCACCACGCGCACCCGGCTGCTGACGCATGTCGCCGTCGCCGCCCTGCGGCATCCGCTGCTCGCCGCCAAGCAGTACGCCACGCTCGACCACCTCTCCGGGGGGCGGCTCGTCCTCGGCGTCGGCGCCGGGCATGTGCGGGAGGAGTTCGAGGTCCTCGGCGTGGACTTCGACGCGCGCGGCCGCATCCTCGACGAGGCCGTCGACGGGCTGAAGGCCGCGCTGGGGCCGGAGGAGTTCCCCGTGCACGAGGGGGAGCTGTTCGCCTTCCGGGACCTCGGCCAGCGCCCGCGTCCCGTCCAGACGCCCGGCCCGCCCGTCTGGGTCGGCGGTTCGTCACCGGCCGCCACGCGCCGGGCCGCCCTGCGCGGCGACGGCTGGCTGCCGCAGGGCGACCCCCGCGACCAGCTCCCCGCGCAGATCGACCGGATCCGCCGGCTCCGGGAGGAGGCCGGCCTCGACGGCCCCTTCGAGTACGGCGCGATCGCCGAGCCGCTCTATGTCGGCGAGCCCGGCTGGCACACGGGCCGCCGGACCCTCACCGGCAAGCCCGAGGCGCTGGCGGAGTCCCTCCGGGCGTACGCGGCGATGGGCGTCGGCCAGATCCAGGTCCGCTTCCGCAGCCGCTCGCGCACGGAGCTCACCGACCAGATGACCGCCTTCGCCACGGATGTCGCGCCGCTCCTCGGCGACTGACCTGCCCTGCCCCCGGACCTCGTGGGGTCAGGGTCGCCGCCTTCCGTAAGACAAGCCCGACGACACAGAGAGGCCCCCGCATGGGAAAGCTGGACGGACGCGTCGTTCTCATCTCCGGTGCCGCCCGCGGCCAGGGCGAGGCCGAGGCCCGGCTCTTCGCCGCCGAAGGCGCCCGGGTCGTCCTCGGCGACGTGCTCGACGACCAGGGCGAGGCCGTCGCCAAGGACCTCGGCCCCGACCGGGCGCGCTACGTCCACCTCGACGTGACGCGGGAGGCGGACTGGGAGCAGGCCGTCGCCGCCGCCCGGCAGGCGTACGGCAAGCTCGACGGCCTGGTCAACAACGCCGGGATCCTGCGCTTCAACGCCCTCACCCACACCCCGCTGGACGAGTACCAGCAGGTCGTCGCCGTCAACCAGGTCGGCGCGTTCCTCGGCATGAAGTCCGCCGCCCCCGCCATCGCGGAGGCCGGCGGCGGCACGATCGTCAACACCGCCTCGTACACCGGCCTGTCCGGCATGGCGGGCCTGACCTCGTACGCCGCGACCAAGGGCGCCGTGGTGGCGATGACCCGGGTCGCCGCGCTGGAGCTGGCCCGCAAGTCGATCCGGGTCAACGCGATGTGCCCGGGCGCGGTCGACACCGCGATGACCAATCCGGAGCGGGCGGGCGGCGAGCCGTTGGGCGGGATCGACGAGTTCTACGCGAAGGCCGTCCCGCTCGGCCGGATGGGCCGGGCGGAGGAGGTCGCCCGGCTGGCCCTGTTCCTGAGCTGCGACGACTCGTCGTACATCAGCGGCCAGCCGGTCGTGATCGACGGGGGCTGGCTGGCGGGGATCAGCCTGACCTGATCTGCCGTCAGCTCTTGACCCCGCCGGACGCCGGTGCCAGAGTCGAAGCGAATCTGACGGTGCGTCAGAAATGCGTTCCGGGAACCAGCGACGAGGGAGTGAGCAGCCTTGGAATTCGGGCTCTTCGTACAGGGATACGTGCCCGCGAAGCGGGCCAAGGCCGATCCCGAGGCCGAGCACAAAGCGCTGATGGAGGAGACGGAGTACGTCATCCAGGCGGACCGGTCCGGCTTCAAGTACGCGTGGGCCTCCGAGCATCACTTCCTGGAGGAGTACTCCCACCTCTCCGCCAACGACGTCTTCCTCGGCTATCTCGCCCACGCCACCGACCGCATCCACCTCGGCTCCGGCATCTTCAACCCGCTCGCCCCCGTCAACCACCCGGTCAAGGTGGCCGAGAAGGTCGCCATGCTGGACCACCTCTCCGGCGGCCGGTTCGAGTTCGGCTCCGGCCGCGGCGCCGGCAGCCACGAGATCCTCGGCTTCCTCCCCGGCATCACGGACATGAACGCCACCAAGGAGATCTGGGAGGAGACGATCGCCGAGTTCCCCAAGATGTGGCTGCAGGACACCTACGAGGGCTTCAGCGGCAAGCACTGGTCGCTCCCGCCGCGCAAGGTCCTGCCGAAGCCGTACGGGAAGTCCCATCCGCCCATGTGGTACGCGGCCGGCTCGCCGCCCTCGTACGCCATGGCCGCGCGCAAGGGGCTCGGCGTGCTGGGGTTCAGCGTGCAGAAAGTCTCCGACATGGAGTGGGTGCTCGACTCGTACAAGACCGCGATCCGCGACGCCGAGCCGGTCGGCGGCTACGTCAACGACAACGTGATGGTGACGTCCACCGCCATCTGCGCCGAGACCAGCGAGAAGGCGCGCGAGATCGCCGTCAACGGCGGGCTCAACTACCTGCAGTCGCTGCTGTTCCGCTACCACGACACCTTCCCGCGGCCCGCCGGGATCCCCGAGTGGCCGGAGCTGATCCCGGACTACACCCCGGAGCTCGTCGACTACCTCATCTCCGAGGAGCTGATGATCTGCGGCGACCCCAGCGAGGTGCTCACCCAGTGCAAGCGGTGGGAGGCCGCGGGGGCCGACCAGCTGTCGTTCGGGCTGCCGATCGGGATCGGCTACGAGGACACCCTGAACACCATCCGGCTGATCGGCGAGCACGTCATCCCCGAGATCGACACGGACCCCGTGCACCGCACCACGCGGTACCGCCAGGCGTCGTAAGGGGGATGGCGGATGCTCGACCTTGTGATCAGGGGCGCGACGGTCGTCGACGGCACCGGTGCGCCGGCCCGTACCGCCGACGTGGGGCTGCGCGACGGCCGGATCGCCGTCGTCGGGGCGGTCACCGAGGACGCGGCGGCGGCCGTGGACGCGCACGGCCTCGTGCTGGCGCCCGGTTTCGTCGACCCGCACACGCACTACGACGCCCAGCTGTTCTGGGACCCGTACGCCACGCCGTCCATGAACCACGGCGTGACCACCATCGCCGCCGGCAACTGCGGTTTCACACTGGCCCCCCTCAACCCGGCCCGGCCCGGCGACGCCGACTACACCCGGCGGATGATGTCGAAGGTCGAGGGCATGTCGCTGGTCGCCCTGGAGGAGGGCGCGCCCTGGACCTGGCACAGCTTCGCCGAGTACCTCGACGCGCTGGAGGGGCGGATCGCCGTCAACGCCGGTTTCATGGCGGGGCACTGCGCGATCCGGCGGCACGTGATGGGGCCGGACGCGGTCGGCGGGCAGCCGGACGAGGAGCAGCTCGCCGCGATGGTCGCGCTGCTGAAGGAGGCGATGGAGGCGGGCGCGTGGGGGTTGTCCACCACGCAGTCCTCGACGCACTCCGACGGCGACGGCAGGCCGGTCGCCTCCCGGCACGCGCGGCCCGCGGAGCTGATCGCCCTGTGCCGGGCGGTCGGCGAGCACGAGGGCACGCAGATCGAGGCGATCGTCGCCGGCTGCCTCGACAAGTTCGCCGACGAGGAGATCGACCTGCTGGTGGAGATGTCCGCCGCGGCGGGCCGCCCGCTGAACTGGAACGTCCTCACCGTCGACGCCGCCGTCCCCGACCGCGTCCCGCGCCAGCTCCTCGCCTCGGAGCGGGCCCGCAAGGCGGGCGGCCGGATCGTCGCGCTCACCATGCCGATCCTCGCGCCGATGAACATGTCGCTGGGCACGTTCTGCGCGCTGAACCTCATCCCCGGCTGGGGCGAGATCCTCGGCCTGCCCGTACCCGAGCGGATCGCCCGGCTGCGGGACGCCGACGTACGGGCGGAGTTGCTGCGGCGCGCGGACAGCCCGGAGGCGGGCGTGTTCCGGCGGCTGGCGAACTTCGGGCGGTACGTCATCGGGGACACGTACTCGGCGGCCAACGAGGGCCTGTCCGGGCGGGTGGTGCGGGACATCGCGGCCGAGCGGGGCCTGGACCCCTTCCACACCCTGGTGGAGATCTGCGCCGCGGACGAACTGCGCACCGTGCTGTGGCCGATGCCCACCGACAACGACCCGGCGAGCTGGGAGCTGCGCAGGCAGACCTGGACGCACGAGGACGTCATGCTCGGCGGCTCCGACGCCGGCGCCCACCTCGACCGGATGTGCGGCGCCCCGTACACCACGCGCTTCCTCGGCGACTGCCTGCGCCGCCGCAAGCTGGTCGGGCTGGAGGAGGCGGTGAAGATGCTCACCGACGACCCCGCACAGCTCTTCGGCCTGCGCGACCGCGGCCGGATCGCCGAGGGCTACCACGCGGACCTGGTCCTCTTCGACCCGGAGCGGATCGACGCGGGCCCCGCCACCCTGGTCCACGACCTCCCCGGCGACAGCCCGCGGCTGCACTCGGAGGCGGTCGGCATCACGGGCGTGTGGGTCAACGGCGTCCGCACGGTCGAGGACGACCGGGTCACGGGGGAGATCCCGGGCAAGGTGCTGCGGTCGGGCCGGGACACGCGGTCGGTGCCCACCGCGGCGCCGTCGTGAGCCGGAGCCGGGCGGCGTACGGGCCGCCCGGCCGGTTCAGCCGCGCCGTGGGGTGGTGATCAGCCGCGCCGCAGGACGGTGAAGAGCACGCCGGGTCCGTCGGCGGGCGGGGAGAACACACCCGCCTCGCCCAGCGACAGGACCGGCGGCTGCACGCCGTCCGCCAGCGGCTCGGCCCGCCCCGTCCCCAGCGGGACCGCGACGGTGGCCCCGGCGGTGCCGTCGTCGGTCTCGACGAGGCCGTACGCGGTGCCGTCGTCGCCCACGGACAGCAGGGTGACGCCGCGCTGGTCGTCGGACTCGGCGAAGCAGTGGCCGGTGCCCTTCTCCAGGTCGAACGCGAGCGGGCCCGCGGTGAGATAGCGGCCGTCCGGGGACAGGGCGGCCGGGGAGTCGTCGGTCGGGCCCTCCTCGCACCGCACCGACGCCTCCACCTCGCCGGTCGCGGCGGCGTGCACGGACCAGACCGTGCCGGGCGACACCTCGTCGGCGCCGAGCTCGGCGGTCCAGGAGGCGACCAGATGCCCGGACACGGAGGTCTGTGCCCGGGCCTTGTACTTCTCGAACCCCTCGGTGTCGGCGCCCGGCGGGGCGAACCGGCTGCTCTCCCAGCCGCCCGGGATCCCGAAACCACCGGTGGACTGGGCGATCACCGGCCCTTCCGGCGCCAGCGCGCGGACCGTGGAGTCGACGCAGCCGATCTGCTCGCAGGTGTCCGCCAGTTCCAGCGTGGTGGGGTACGCCGTGACGGCCCCGGTCGCCACGTCGAGGGAGGCGCTGTCGCCCTTGGCCGTGGTGACCAGCAGACCGTCACCGCCGTCCCGTACCCGCGCCTCGCTGCTGCCGCTGTCCACGGGGACGTCGGCCTCGCGTGCGGGGGCTGCGGACTCGCCGGTGGTGTCGGCCGGGTAGAGGGCCACCGCGACGACCTCCTTGCCCTTGCTCAGGCCGTCCTCGCCGCGGACGCCGTGGGCCCACAGCGCGAAGTACTCCTTGCCGCCCCGCACCACGGTCTCCACGCCCGGGGTCTCGGCGCCGCCGCTGTACAGGTCGAGCGGCTTCGGCGGCCGCCAGGGCGCGCCGCTGAACAGCAGTGCCCCGCCGGCCACGTCGCGCGCCTGGAGGACGTAGGCGTCGCCCTGCTTCTTCAGCAGCGCGAGGACCTCGCCGTGTGCGGCGGCGGCGAACGGCCGCGAGGTGGCGTCGTCGGGCAGCCAGGTGACCGCGTCCTGCCAGCCCCGGTCCCGGTCGAAACCCTCCGGCACGGGGACCCGCACGGTGAGCGCCGGACCGGCCGACGCGGTCGTCCGCGGCTCCTTCGCCGCCTCGCCCGCGGTCCCGCCGCCGTCGGAGTCCCCGCCGCAGCCGGTGAGCGCCAGCAGCGCCCCCAGCGTGAGCGCCGCCGTCCATGCGCGTGCCATCGCCCGCCCCGCCTCCCCGTCCCACGGAGCGGCAGACCAACTCCCCGCCCCGTACGCCCAGATGATTACGCGGTGACCCTACCGCCCGACCCGGGCGGCACCGCCCGCGAGATCACCGACGGCGCACGGCGCACGGGAACACGGCGTCCCGGGCATGGCAATCCGCGGCGCGGCCGGGCACAGTGGGCCCACGGCGCAGCGGCCAACAGGAGGCTTCCGGTATGCGGATCGGCGTGACCATCTTCCTCACCGACGAGACGATCCGCCCCGTCCCCCTCGCCCAGGAGCTGGAGCAGCGCGGATACGCGTCCCTGTACGTCCCCGAGCACACCCACATCCCCGTCAGCCGCGACACCCCCGCGCCGATGGGCGAGCCGCTGCCGCGCGAGTACGGGCGCACGCTCGACGCCCTCACCGCGCTGGCCCAGGCGGCGGCCGTCACCGACACCCTGCGCCTCGGCACCGGCATCACGCTCATCGCCCAGCACGACCCGGTGGTGCTGGCCAAGCAGGTGGCGTCGCTGGACTTCCTCTCCGGCGGCCGGCTCACCTTCGGCATCGGCTTCGGCTGGAACGTGGAGGAGGCCGCCGACCACGGCGTCGACTGGTCCTCGCGGCGGGAGCTCGGCCGGGACCGGATGCGCCTGATGCGGGCGCTGTGGGCTCCCGAACCCACGGCGTACGACGGCCCGTTCGGCGCGGTCCGCGCCAGCGAGGCGCACCCGAAGCCCGTGCAGGCGCCGCGGGAGCTGCCGGAGGGTCCGCTGTACGGCCCGCGCACCCTGATCGGGGGAGCGGCGGGCCCGAAGCTCTTCGCGCACATCGCCGAGTACGCCGACGGGTGGCTGCCCATCGGCGGACGCGGCCTCACCGAGTCCCTGCCGGTCCTGCGCCGGGTCTGGGAGGACGCGGGCCGGGACCCGAAGGACCTGCTCGTCGTCCCGTACGCGACGAGGCCGACCGCCGGCAAGCTCGCGCACTTCGCGGACCTCGGCGTCGAGGAGGTCGTCGTCCAGCTGCCGTCGGCGGGCCACGGAGAGGTGCTGCGGACGCTGGACGCGTACGCGGAGTTCCTGTGACACGGACCCGGCGTCCGGCTCCCGCGCTTCCCCGCCGGTCCGCGCTGCTGCTGCCCTTCGCGCCCCTGGCGGCGGGCTGCCGGCGGATCGGCGGGGAGACGCCGGGCCCGCCCGATCCGCCCGGTGGACTCGACGGCGCCTGGCGGACCGACTACACCGACCCGCGGCGGCCGTCGTACCTGTCGGACCTCGTCGGCGTCTCCGCCGACGAGGCGTGGGGCGTCGTCCTCGCCCGCCCCGAGCACCCCTCGGGTCTGCTGCACCTCTCCGCGGGCCGCTGGCGCCGGGAGCCGCTGCCGGGACGCTACGACGACGCCGCCATGCTCCGGCTGGCGGCGTCCGGCCCGGACGACGTCTGGCTGTACGCCGTCGCCCAGCCCGTCCCCTGGCTGGAACAGCCGGTCGACAAGCCCCGGCCCGTACTGCGCCGGCACGGCGGGCGCTGGCACACCGTGCCCGTGGACTTCGGCGTCCTCTCCCTTGCCACCGCCGGCCCCGGCCAGACGTGGGCGGCCGACGAACGCGGCATCCTGCGGCACTGGGACGGGCGACGGTGGCGGAAGACCGACCTGCCCGGGCGGCATCTGGCGCAGGGCACCACCGTCGTCCGGGCCCTGGCCGTCGACGCGCGGACAGCGGACGACATCTGGGTCGCCGGTACCCAGATCACGTGGTCGGGCCCCGAACAGCCGGCCGTGCTGCACGGTGACGGCCGCACCTGGCGGACGGTGGGGACACCGACGTACCGCTTCGACGACGACAGCGTCCTGCGGGAGGAGACCGCCGTACTCACCGCGATCCGCGCCCTCGGGCCCGGGGAGGTCTGGGCGTCCGGAACCCACACCCGCCACCACGAGGACGAGGAGCACGGCGGCCCGCAGGACGAGTATTTCCGGCTGCGCTGGGACGGCGCCCGCTTCGTCCCCGCCCCCAGCCTCCCCCGTTCGCCGGACGTGAGCGGCGCGCTCCCCCTCCCCGTCCCGGACGGCGCGGGCGGGCAGGTGCACGGGGGCTGGCTGCGACGCCGGGCCGACGGCACGTTCCGCGGCATCGGCGCACCCGCGGGCACCGGCGGCTGGGCCGGATCGCCGACCGGCCCCACCCGACTGCAGGTGTACCTCCCCACCCCGCTCCCGGGGACGCGCACGGTGCTCGGCGCGGGCAGGCTCAGCACGGGCGAGAGCGCGCAGGCGGTGGTCGTGCGGTACGACGCGCCCTGAACCGCGGACGGCATCCCTGAACAGCCATGTCCTTCCTTGTGCGTGACCGCGACCGCGCCGAACGTATCCTCGGACAATGACGCCGACACCGCCCACCGCCAACGCCATGCGCCGCGCCCTGAAGCGCGCCCGCGACGGGGTCGCCCTGGACGTCACCGAGGCCGCCGTGCTGCTCCAGGCCCGCGGGGACGACCTCACCGACCTGTGCGCCTCCGCGGCCCGGGTCCGGGACGCGGGGCTGGAGGCCGCGGGGCGGCCGGGAGTCATCACGTACTCCAAGAGCGTCTTCATCCCGCTCACCCGGCTGTGCCGCGACAAGTGCCACTACTGCACGTTCGTCACCGTCCCGGGCAAGCTCCGCCGCGCCGGGCACGGGATGTTCATGTCGCCGGACGAGGTGCTCGACGTGGCCCGCCGCGGTGCGGAACTCGGCTGCAAGGAAGCCCTCATCACCCTAGGCGACAAACCCGAGGACCGCTGGCCGGAGGCCCGCGAGTGGCTGGAGGCGCACGGTTACGACGACACCATCGCGTACGTCCGGGCCGTCTCGATCCGCGTCCTGGAGGAGACGGGCCTGCTGCCCCACCTCAACCCGGGCGTGCTGACCTGGCAGGACTTCCAGCGGCTGAAGCCGGTCGCCCCGTCGATGGGCATGATGCTGGAGACCACCGCCGAGCGCCTGTGGAGCGAGCCGGGCGGCCCGCACTTCGGCTCGCCCGACAAGGAACCGGCCGTCCGGCTGCGGGTCCTCGAGGACGCGGGACGCTCCTCCGTCCCCTTCACCTCCGGCCTGCTCATCGGCATCGGCGAGACGCACGAGGAGCGCGCCGACTCCCTCTTCGCGCTGCGCCGCGTCTCCCGTGCGTACCACGGCATCCAGGAGCTGATCATCCAGAACTTCCGCGCCAAGCCGGACACGGCGATGCGCGGCATGCCGGACGCGGAGCTGGACGACCTGGTCGCCACGGTCGCGGTGGCCCGCCACATCATGGGCCCGGCGGGCTGCATCCAGGCCCCGCCGAACCTGGTCGACGCGGAGTACGCCCGCCTGATCGCGGCCGGCATCGACGACTGGGGCGGGGTATCCCCCCTCACCATCGACCACGTCAACCCGGAGCGCCCCTGGCCGCAGATCGACGAACTCGCCGCCCGCTCGGCGGAGTCCGGCTTCGAGCTGCGCGAACGCCTCTGCGTCTACCCGGAGTTCGTCCAGCGCGGCGAACCCTGGCTGGACCCGCGGCTGCTCCCGCACGTCACGGCGCTGGCCGACCCGGCGACGGGCCTCGCCCTCGCGGACGCCCCGGTACGCGGCCTGCCCTGGCAGGAGCCCGACGGCGGCTTCGCATCAGCGGGTCGTACCGACCTGCACCGCACGATCGACACCGAGGGCCGCACGAAGGACCGCCGCGACGACTTCGACGCGGTGTACGGCGACTGGGACGCGCTGCGCGAGGCGGCGGCGCCCGGCATGGCACCGTCCCGGCTGGACGCGGACGTCCGCTCGGCGCTGTCGCAGGCGGCGGACGACCCGACCCGCCTCACGGACGCCCAGGCGCTGGCCCTGCTCCACGCGGACGGGGACGCCCTCGACGCCCTGTGCGGCATCGCGGACACCCTCCGCCGGGACGTGGTCGGTGACGACGTCACGTACGTCGTCACCCGGAACATCAACTTCACCAACGTCTGCTACACGGGCTGCCGTTTCTGCGCGTTCGCACAGCGCCGCACGGACGCGGACGCGTACACGCTCTCCCTCTCGCAGGTCGCCGACCGCGCCGAGCAGGCGTGGGACGTCGGCGCCGTCGAGGTCTGCATGCAGGGCGGCATCCACCCGGACCTCCCCGGCACGGCGTACTTCGACATCGCCCGCGCCGTGAAGGAGCGCGTCCCCGGCATCCACGTCCACGCCTTCTCCCCGATGGAGGTCGTCAACGGCGCCTCCCGCACGGGCATGTCCATCCGCGACTGGCTGACCGCCGCCAAGGAGGCGGGGCTGGACTCCATCCCCGGCACGGCGGCCGAGATCCTCGACGACGAGGTCCGCTGGATCCTCACGAAGGGCAAACTCCCGACCGCGACCTGGATCGAGGTCGTCACGACGGCCCACTCCCTGGGCCTCCGCTCCTCCTCCACGATGATGTACGGCCACGTCGACCAGCCCCGCCACTGGCTCGGCCACCTCCGCCTGCTCGCCTCCCTCCAGCAGGAGACGGGCGGCTTCACGGAGTTCGTCACGCTCCCGTTCATCCACACGAACGCCCCGGTGTACCTCGCGGGCATCGCCCGCCCGGGCCCCACCCTCCGCGACAACCGCGCGGTGACGGCGATGGCCCGTCTGCTGCTGCACCCGCACATCACCAACATCCAGACAAGCTGGGTGAAACTGGGCGCGGAGGGCGCGGCGGAGATGCTCCGCTCCGGGGCGAACGACCTCGGCGGCACGCTCATGGAGGAGACGATCTCGCGGATGGCGGGTTCGTCGTACGGCTCATACCGCTCGGTCCGCGACCTCGAGTCGATCGCGTCGTCCGCGGGCCGCCCGTCCCGCCCCCGCACGACGCTGTACGGCGAGGTCCCCCCAGACCGCGTGACAACAGCCCGCCACCACGACGGCCACCTCCCGGAACTGCTACCGGTGGTGGAGGGGTGACCGCGCGGGAAGCGTTGATCCGCACGGGTCGTGGCATCGGGGCGAGCGGCAATCCCAGCCCGTCCGGCGTTTGAGGACTCCGGCCGAAGGCCGGATGCGCGTCAGCCGGCGAAAGGCGACATGAAGCCCGGCCGGCGTTTGAGGCTGAGGCGCGCAGCGCCGATACGCCGGCGCCCAGGCATCAGGGCGAAGGACCCAAACCAGCCCGGCCGGCGCTTGAGGCCGAGCGCCGTCCAGGCGCGAAACGGGGGCCCGGGGGCGGAGCCCCCGGCAGCGGTAGGCGACCGACCGCAATCCGTCACCCCAGCCGGAGGCGTTATCGTGCGCCCATGACCAACACCGCGTGGGGGCGCACAGAACAGCAGGACTACCGCAGCCGCGTCAGGGGCTGCCTGCTGGGCGGGGCGATAGGCGACGCCCTGGGCGCCGGCATCGAGTTCGACTCACTGGACGCGATCCGCGAGAAGCACGGACCCCAGGGCGTCACCGACTACGTGCCGGCCTACGGCCGGCGAGGCGCCGTCACGGACGACACCCAGATGACCCTCTTCACGGTAGACGGCCTGATAAGAGCCCAGGTCAGAAGAGACCTGGGCGCATGGCACCCACCCACGGACATCCACGCCGCGTACCGCCGCTGGTACGCGACGCAGCACGACTGGGGCCCCGACGAGCGCAAGCCCGACGCCGGCTGGCTGGCCCGCGAGGAGTGGCTGTACGCCCAGCGCGCCCCCGGCAACGCGTGCCTCTCCGGTCTCTCCGACGACCGCATGGGCACCCTGGCGGAGCCGAAGAACCCGGACTCGAAGGGCTGCGGCGCGGTGATGCGCTCGGCGCCGTTCGGGCTGCTGGTGGGCTGGGAGCCGCAGCTGGTGTTCCAGCTGGCGGCGGAGTGCGGCGCGCAGACGCACGGGCATCCCACGGGCTATCTGTCGGCCGCCGCGCTCGCGGTGATCGTGCACGGGGTCGTACGCGGTGAGGGCCTGCCCGCGGCGACGCAGCGTGCGCTGCAGCTGCTCGCGGGGCGGCCGGGCCACGAGGAGACGACGCAGGCGCTGCAGCGGGCGCTCACCCAGGTACGGGTGGGGGTGCCGAGCGCGGAGCGGGTCGCGGAGCTGGGCGAGGGGTGGGTGGCGGAGGAGGCCCTGGCGATGGGGCTGTACTGCGCGCTCGTCGCGGAGGACGTCACGCACGGGCTGCTGCTCGCCGTGAACCACGGCGGTGACTCGGACTCGACGGGGTCGGTCTGCGGGAACCTCCTCGGTGCGCTGCACGGGGAGACGGCGCTGCCGCCGGCGTGGCTCGTGGAGTTGGAGGGGCGGGGTACGGTGCTGCAGCTCGCGGATGACTTCGCGTTGGAGATGACGCACGGGGCCGTGCTCCATACTGCGGAGCACGGGGCGCCGGCGTGGCTCGCGCGGTACCCCCGCGACTGAGGTCGCCTTGTACTGCCGGGGGCTCCGCCCCCGGACCCCCGTTCGCGCCTGGACGGCGCTCGGCCTCAAACGCCGGCCGGGCTGGGATTGCCGCTCGCCCCGGTGCCAGGTCACTGGCATGCCAATGCCGCGCACCCCGCGCCCCGGAACCCCCACCGCCCCGGAACCCCACCGCTCCGGAGCTACCCCGCCCTGGAACCCCCCGCCCCGGAGCCCCCGCCCCGGAGCCCCGTGCCCCCGTGGCAACCCCCCGCCCCCGGCCCACCGCCCCGAGGTGAATCGGCGCCGCCATCCGTGTGAACGGGTGCGTGCCTGTGCGGTGTTCCGGTGTGGGGCGCCGCACCGTGGGCGCATGGATTACAGGAGCAAGTTGATGACCTGGGGCGCCGCCCCCGTCGCGTTCGTGGCCGTCCTCGGTGGGGCCGGGGCGGCGTACGCCGATCACGGGGAGCCCGGGGAGGGTGCCGGGACCGCGAGCGTCCCGGACGTGCCGCCCGCGCCCGTCGCCGACATCGCGGGGCTGCCCGTGCCCAACCTGCAGCCGCCGGGCATCGGCAGCCTGGGCTCACCGCAGCCCGCGGCCGTCAACCTCTCCGGCCTGCTGCCCATGGGCTGAGCGGGCAGCACGGCAGAGATGAGGCCCGAGCACGGCAAGCGAGGGCCTCACCGCATCAGTTCGCCCGCGTTCACCAGCAGCGACTGGCCCGTGATCGAACGGGCGCGGTCGGAGGCGAGGAACACCGCCGCGTCCGCCACGTCGCCGTCCGTCGCCAGGTCCGGGAGTGCCATGCGGCGGGTGAGCCGGGCCAGGACGTCGGACTCCGGCACCCCCTGCCCCTGCGCCGCCATCGCGACGTACGACTGCACCGGCGGCCCCCACATCCAGCCGGGCTGCACCGTGTTGACCCGGATCCGGTACGGGCCCAGCTCGCGGGCCAGCGAGTACATCGCCGAGACCAGGGCGCCCTTGGACGCCGCGTACGCGGCCTGCCGTACCTGCGAGGGCGCGGCGACCGACGACTGCGTGCCGATCAGCACCACCGAGCCTCCCCGCGCCTTGAGCGCGGGGAGGCACGCGCGCGTCATCCGCAGCGTGCCGAGCAGATTGACGTCGAGGACGTTCGACCACTGGGCGAAGTCCGCGTCCTCCAGACCGCCGAAGTGCGTGTCCAGGGCCGCCACGTTGACGACCGCGTCGATGCCGCCGAAGCGTTCGACGGCGAGCGCGGCGAGTGCCGCGCACTGCTCCTCGGACGCGATGTCCGTGGCCTGCCAGGCCGTAGCCGACCCGGCCGGGTCGATCTCCGCCGCCGACTTGGCCAGCCGCTCCGCGGTCCGCGCGCCCAGCACGACCCGCGCCCCGTCGCGTACACACGCGGCGGCCACCTGGTGGCCGAGCCCCGCGCCGACGCCGGACACCACGACGGTCTTCCCCTCCAGCAGCATCCGCGTCTCCCACCTCTGGCCAACTATCTGACGGTCCGTCAGAGTAGGGGCGGGCAGCCGAAGGAGGAAGAGCCATGAGTGCCGAAACCTATGCCGAACTCGCCGCCACCGGACCGTACGGGGTCAGGCCCGGCCACGCCCTGATCACGATGGTCGAGCCGCACGAGGGCCATGAGTACGCGTACAACCGCTGGTACGAGGACGACCACTTCATCGCCGGCGCGATGGCCATGCCGTGGATCTACGCGGGACGGCGCTGGGTGGCCACCCGTGAACTGCAGCTGCTGCGCTTTCCGGAGAAGTCCGCGATCGCCCAGCCGGTCACCGCCGGCTGCTACCTCTCCGTCTACTGGATCACCGAGGGCCGCTACGCCGAGCACATGCGCTGGACGGTCGGCATCAACAAGCGGCTCAACCGCGACGCCCGCGTCTACAACGAACGCACGCACGTCTTCACGGCGTTCCAGGACCACGAGGCCACGGTCTACCGCGACGGCGCGGCCGGGCCGCGCGACTTCCACGCGCTGGACCACCCGTACCAGGGGCTCATCGTGCACGTCGTGGACTCCGAGAGCCCCGAGCAGCGCGCCGAACTGCTGGAACGGCTGCGCGCCAGGCTGCTGCCCCGCCGGCTCGCGGGCTCGCCCGCGGCGATGGTGACGGTCTTCCGCCCGACCCCGCTGCCGGGGGACCGGATGTCGTACGTCAAGCAGGTCGAGGGCGTCGACACCCGGCTGACCCTGCTGTGGTTCCTGCAGGCGGACCCGCGCGAGGTGTGGGAGGAGCACTACGCGGGGCTGGGCGAGTACGTCGACGCGGCGGGCCTGGGCCGGACGGAGCTGGTGGCGCCCTTCATCCCGACGGTGCCGGGCACCGACCGGTATGTGGACGAGCTGCGTTGAGCGTTCCGTGTGCGGACATGGCCGAGCCCCCTCGGCCAGGACGGCGAACCAGACGAGAGGGCTCTTCAGTGGTGCCATGAACGATGGTGCCAGGATCAGTCGTGCCGGGTGCTGCCGGACGGATCAGACGGTGCCGAACTCGCCGCCGTTCACCGCGGTGACGAAGGCGGCCCACGACTCCGGCCCGAAGTCGAGGGCCGGACCGTCCGGGTCCTTGGAGTCACGGACCGAGACGAGGCTCGTGAGCGGCGACTTGACCTCGACGCATGCTCCATTGCCGGCGGAGTAGGACGACTTGACCCACTCCCGGGTGTCCCCTTGCTGGATACTCATGTTTGCTCCGGTCGTTGCCTGTTGAGAAACTGTGTGTCGGTGGATCTTGCGCTGATGTGTTCTTCAGCGCGCTTCCGACGCTACCGCCCAACATCACGGCCCAAAGCTGACTTTCACTCGACTGGATGGCATATTCCAGCCGCCTCTTCCGCCGTGGGCAGGCGGGGGTGTACTGTGCCACCTCATCGCCTACCCCTGTGGCATGTGCCCATTCCCTGGGATTACGCCCCGCTCAGCTGGCGTAACTCTTCGCGGTGTCAATGATGAATTTCCGGGTTTCGTTGGCACTGAGCGCCTGTGCCCGCAAATGTTCGTACATCATGCTGTAGTTCTGTACGTCGTTGGCCTTCTCCAGATAAAGGTCGCTCGTCACGCCCTCGAGATAGACCACGCTCGAGTCCGCGGCGTCCGGGAACTCCAGAATGGCGTACTGGCCGGTGACGCCGGGGTGCGCGCCCATCGAGAACTTGATCACCTGGATGGTGATGTGGGGGCGCTGGGAGAGGTCCACCAGATGGTCGAGCTGCTCGCGCATGACCGCCTTGCTGCCCACCTCGCGGCGCAGCGCCGACTCGTCCATCACCACCCACAGCCGCAGCGGGTTCTCCGCCTCCCTTATCCGCTCCTGGCGGCGCATCCGGACCTCCACCCGCTTCTCCATGTCCGGCTGCGTCACCTCCGGCAGCGCGCCGCGGATCACGGCCTCCGCGTAGTCCCGCGTCTGCAGCAGGCCGGGGATGATCAGCGACTCGTACACGCGCAGCGAGGAGGCGTCCGTCTCCAGGCCGATGTAGACGCTGTACGGCATGTCGCCGAAGGCGTGCCACCAGCCCTGCTGCCGGGAGTCCTTGGCCATCTGCATCAGGGAGTCGACGACCCGGTGGTCCTCGACGTCGTAGACGTTGCACAGATCGCGCACGTCGCGCTGGCTGATGCTGCGGCGGCCGTTCTCGAGCCGGGAGATCTTCGACTGGGAGACCAGCAGCCGGTCCGCCACCTCCTCCGCGGTCATGCCCTTCAGTTCGCGGAGCCTGCGTAGCTCCATTCCCAGACGACGTCGTCTGACCGTGGGATTGACGTTGGACGCCAAGGGAGTTGCACCTCCGGGCCGCAAAATGACCGACTACTGCCAAGCAGGGTGCCACTACTGCGCGTGTCGGCGCTGCTCTTAACGGCAAAAAGTGCCCTGTCCAGCCAAAGGACTTGACTGGACAGGGCACATGAGGGTCCGGATCGGTCCTGATCCGCCCCTCAGCGGCTCCCGGCTTGCCTCACACCGCCTGCGGCGCTGCCGAGCGCGCTCAGCGCGCCATCGCCGTACGGGCCAGGCCCGCACGCCGCGCCTGCGCCGGCATTCCGGTGGGCTCCGCCACCGCGGACCGCATGCCCGCGGGTTTGCGCCCGCCGGCCGGACTGCGGCGCGGCTGCGCGGCGACACCGTTCTGTACGTCCATCACGGCATGGGCCACCAGCCCGCCCATCGGGTCGTGCCGGATCAGATCCCGGAGCCGGGAGCGCGAGGAGCGCCCCTCGTTGCCGGGATAGAGGTGCTTGCCGAGCCCGATCGCGTGGGCGAGCGCGGCCAGCGCCGCGGTCCGCGGGTCCGGTGGCACACCGGTGCGGATCGCGCTGTCCAGCCGGGCCCTGATCTCCCGGCTGACCGCCGAATCGGTCGCCTGGTAGCGAGTCGTCGGCAGCACCCCGCACATCTGGCCCGTGACGGCATGCACCATGCCGCAGCGCTCCAGATGCGTGAGATAGGTCTGGCGCAGCCCCAGCCGGGGCCCGCCGATCCAGTTCACGGCGCGTACGGGACTACCGCGTCGGCGCAGCAGTTCCAGCGCGTGATCCAGGGTCGGATCTCCTGTCGGCCGTGGAAGCACCACGGCGATACGATCCCCGTCAGGGGCTATCCGTCCGGCCAGCGCCAGCTCGACGAGCTGCGCTCCGGCCAGGCCAAGGTCAAGCGACTGCGGCTGCGCCGTGGTACCCGTGGTCGGGTCCAAAGCGAGCAGCAGAAGCTCCTCCGGAATCGTTCTGCGGCTCCTGCCCATCCATGCCTCCCCGCGTGGATGTACGACAGGGTGACCCCTCTCACATTCATCTGTCGAGAGTGCGTGTGCGCTTTGTACGGGAACCAGCAGGTATGTCGTTCTCGTCATAGCGATGAATCGCGGTTGGCGATCGGCCGGCGACCCGTATCGTGGGGCATCCCGCTCAGCGGGGCCGGCGCGGCGTTCGAAGGAGGAATCGGTGGCGGGCGAGTCCCCCGGCAGGTCCGAGCAGCTCGAGTCGTCGGGGGCGGCGACGACGACTACCGAGGAACGGGTGACGGAACGCGATTCCGTCGACCCGCGCCTCGCGCTGTCCGTGACCGAGGAGCCCGGTCAGCCTGCGGCGCCGTCCGGGGAGGACATGGCGGACGCCGTGGAGGAGGACGCGCCCGAGGACGATTCGGTTGCGTCGGCGGTCCCGGCGGCCCGGGACGAGGCGCCGCAGGGCGACGAGGAGCCCGCGGCGGACGCGGCGGTCGACGAACCTGAGCCCGCGGCGGAGGCGGCGGACGAGCCCGCGCCGGAGGAGCGCCCGTCCGAGTCGGACCGTACGACGTCCCTGCGGGTCAAGCCGGAAGCGGAGAACGAGCGCCTCCGCGCCGCCGTGGCGGCCTGGGTCGCCAAGGCGACGGAGGAGGACGACGCCGAGACGGAGGACCCGGAGGCCGACGGCGAGCCCGAGGCTGCCGCGGTGGAGCCCGCCGAACCCGCCGAGGCGGACGCCGCTGAGTCGGCCGAGACCGCCGACGAGCCCGAGGCAGCCGCCGAGGAGCCGGAGGCCGACGGCGAGCCCGAGGCTGCCGCGGAGGAGCCTGCCGAACCCGCCGAGCCTGCCGAGGCGGACGCCGCTGAGTCGGCCGAGACCGCCGACGAGCCCGAGGCAGCCGCCGAGGAGCCGGAGGCCGACGGCGAGCCCGAGGCTGCCGCGGAGGAGCCCGCCGAGCCTGCCGAACCCGCCGAGCCTGCCGAGGCGGACGCCGCTGAGTCGGCCGAGACCGCCGACGAGCCCGAGGCAGCCGCCGAGGAGCCGGAGGCCGACGAGGAGCCCGAGGCTGCCGCGGAAGAGCCCGCCGAGCCGACCGAGGCCGAGCCGAGCGCCGCGCCCGTCGCCGACGAGCTCGTCGAGGACGAGCCCACCGACGCCGTCCCCACGACGGACGCCGAGCCGACTGACGCCGAGGCGACCGACGCCGAGCCGACGGATGCGGAGCCGGAGGACGCCCAGCCGACCGACGCCGAACCGGCGGACGCCGAGCCCACCCCCGTAGCGGACGAGAAGCCCGCGCCCCCGGTCGACCAGCCGACGACGGCGATCCGCCTGCCGAAGGCCGAGCCGGAGCCCACGCCTGCCCGTCCGGAGCCCGAGCCCGCAAAGCCCGAGCCCACGCCCGCAAAGCCCGAGCCAGAGCCCGAGAAGCAGGAGCCGCAGCCCTCCTGGCCCGGCCGGGCGAAGCCCGTGACGCCGCTGCCCGCCGAGCCGCAATACCAGCCCGGCCGGCGTTTGAGGCCAGAGGCGCGAAGCGCCGATGCGGGGTCCGGGGGCGCAGCCCCCGGCAGCGCGACGCGACCAGCGCCGACCGGTCACCCCTCGGAGAGCGAGCGCACGAGGCAGCAGCCCCTGCCCCCGTACGCCAGCCCGATCGACCTGCTCGCCGAGCTCACGAACACCCCGCCGCCCCCGGACACCGCCCTGCGCACCGTCGCGCGGCGGATCAAGATCTGGACCCCGCTGGTCGTCCTGCTGGCCGTCGTCCTCGGCGTCGTGCAGATGGTGCGCCCGCTGCCCGCGCCCGCGCTGACGCTGACCGCGAGCACGCCGTTCACCTTCAAGGGCGAGACCCCGAAGATGCCGTGGCCGGACTCCGGCCAGGCGGCCGTGGAGGTCGTCGGGCTCGGCAGCCTGGGCACGTACGGGGAGCAGAAGCCCGTGCCGATCGCGAGCGTCGCGAAGGTGATGACCGCGTATCTGCTGCTCAAGGAGCACCCCGTCAAGGACGGCGACGGCGCGTCGATCCCCGTCGACCAGAAGGCCGAGGACGAGGCGGGGCTCGCCGAGACCGCCAGCGAGTCGACCGTCGACGTCGTGGCGGGCTCGGAGATCACCCAGCGCGAGGCGCTGGAGGCGATCATGCTCGCGTCCGCGAACAACGTGGCCCGGCTGGTGGCCCGCTGGGACGCGGGCAGCGAGAAGAAGTTCGTCGCGAAGATGAACCAGGCCGCCAAGGACCTGGGGATGACCAACACGACGTACACCGACCCCAGCGGCCTCCTCGACTCGACCGTCTCCACCGCCGTGGACCAGGTGAAGCTGGGCAAGGAGGCGATGAAGGACCCGCTGTTCAAGGAGATCGTCGCGATGCCGTCGTACGTCGACAGCCGCGGCGTGAAGCACCAGAACTGGAACCAGCTGGTCCCGGTGAACGGCGTCGTCGGCATCAAGACCGGCACCACGACCAAGGCCGGCGGCAATCTGCTCTTCGCCGCCGAGAAGAAGGTCGGCGGGACCACCCAGCTGATCGTCGGCGCCGTGCTGCGCCAGCCCCCGGACCCGGTGCACAACTCGATCCTGGTCGGCGCCCTGAACGCCGGCGACGCGCTGATGCAGAAGGCCCGCGGGATCCTGCAGGACGCGACCGTGGTGAAGAAGGGCCAGGTCGTCGGGTACGTCGACGACGGGCTCGGCGGGCAGACGCCCGTCGTGGCGACGAAGGACGTCACCGCCGTCGGATGGACCGGGCTGAACGTGGAACTCGAACTGGGCGACGGCGGCACGGCCGTGCCGCACTCCGCCAAGGCCGGGGAGCAGGTCGGCGTCCTGACCACCGGTGGTGGCCAGGGCGAGGTGAAGGTTCCCGTGGTGCTGCAGGACGACCTGGTCGAACCGGGCGTGGGCGCCAAGCTCACGCGGCTCGGCTGAGCGACCGTACGACCCGCTGAGCGCCGGGCCTTGGAGCTTGCTCCAAGGCCCGGCGACGCGCGCGGCTCATCTGTCGTACGCACGTGTTAGCGTCGCCAGAGCCGCGCCCGGGGGACGAAGGATTCAGAACGGGGAGAGTGCCGTGACCACCGTGCAGCCCGAGCGGCAGACACCTTCCGGAGGGCCGCCGCCCGCGGAGGGCGCCGAGCCGTCCGGGGGGCAACCGCCGGTCCCGCCGAGCTGGCGGCTGACCTGGCGTGCCCTGCTGCACCCGGTGCCGGCGTCGCTGGCGCTGGCCGCGGTGCTGCATCTGCTGTGGCTGTGGCTCTTCGCCAACAGCGGCGGCGATCTGGCCGCCCAGGACGCCTGGGCGGAGTTCGCGGGCCGGCATCCGGACTCGGCGTACAACCTGTCCTGGTACGGCGGGATGCATCCCGTTTCGTACAGCGTGATCTCGCCGTATCTGATGGCCGTGCTGGGCGTGCGGTCCACGATGATCCTGGTCGGGACGGTCTCCGCGGGGCTGCTGGCGCTGATCGTGACGCGGTGCGGCGCGGTGCGCCGGCCGCTGCTGCCCTCGCTGTGGGGTGCGTTCGCGCTGGTCTGCAACGCCGGTTCCGGGCGGGTGACGTTCGGGCTCGGGCTGATGTTCGCGCTCGGCGCGGTGGCCGTGATCTTCGCGGGGCCGCGGGACGGCGACCGCGAGCCCGGCGAGCTCACCCGGCTGCGCGGCCTGCGGATCACGGCGATCGCGCTGCTGTCGGCCCTTGCCACGGCCGGCAGTCCGGTGGCCGGGCTGTTCCTGATGGTGGTCGCCGCCGCGCTGTTCCTGCAGCGGCGGCTGGCGCCCGCGTACGCGCTGGCGGTGCCGCCGCCCGTGGTGGTGGCGCTGTCGGCGTGGCTGTTCCCGTTCGCCGGGACGCAGCCGATGCCGGCGATCTCCGCGGTGATACCGATCCTGTGCAGCGTCGTCGTCTTCGTACTGGCGCCGCCCGAGTGGCGGACCGTCCGGCTGGGGTCGGTGATCTACGGCCTGGGCACCCTGGCGACCTGGATCATCCCCTCGCAGGTCGGCAGCAACGTGGAGCGCCTGGCGCTGATCTTCGGCGGTACGGTCCTGCTGGCCGCCGTGGACCACCAGCACGCGCGGGCCAAGCACCGCACGTACTATCTGGCGGCCGTGTGGCTGGCGGCGGTGGGCGTCGCGTCCTGGCAGATCGCCAAGCCCGTCGTCGACATCGTGCTGACCACCCCGAACGCCGCCTGGACGCGCGAACTCGCCCCGCTGGTGCACCAGCTCAACCGGGTCGACGCCGAGCGCGGCCGGGTCGAGGTCGTGCCCGTGCGCAGCCACCGCGAGGCGTCGGCGCTGGTCCCGTACGTCAATCTGGCCCGCGGCTGGAACCGCCAGGCCGACATCGACCGGCACGCCCTCTTCTACGACGGCACGCTCACCCCCGACAGCTACCGCGCCTGGCTCAAGCGCTGGTCGGTGCGGTACGTCGTGCTGCCCATCGAGGACCGCCCGGACACCGGCGCCCGGCAGGAGGCCGCGCTGGTGTCGGACGGCCAGCCGTATCTCACGGAGATCTGGGCGGACTCCAACTGGCGGCTGTTCCGCGTCGAGGACCCCACCCCGCTCGTGGCGCCGCCGGCGACGGCCGAACGGGCCGACGAGGGCGAGCTCGTGATCACCGTGGAGTCGGCGGGCGACATCCTGGTGCGTGTCCCGTACTCGCCCTGGCTCGGCCTGGTCGATGCCGAGGGCGAGGGCGTCGAGCCGCCCGAGGTGCTGGACGACGAGGATCTGGATCCCTCGGACCCCGAGGCCCAGCTGCCTTCGGACGAGGGCGTGGTGGGCGAGTGGAGCGAGGAGGGGACGCCGTATCTGAACCGCAACGGCTGCCTCACCGAGGCCGGCGACTGGACCCGGCTGCACGCCCCGCACGCCGGGACGTACCGGATCGCCGCGCCGTACCAGCTGCCGCGCGGGACGCCCTGTCCTGAGTGAGCCTTGCTTGTCTGGTTTGCCGGTTATTGCTTAGATGCGACACATGTCGCACCCCGGGATGCTCATCCTGATCATGGCCATCGCGGTCCTGGCGCCTCTCCTCGCGTACGGGGTGAGCCGCTGGATCCCGGTCCCGCTGGTCATCTTCGAGATCCTGCTGGGCATCCTGGTCGGCCCCGACGTACTGGGCTGGGCGCAGCAGGAGGAGTTCATCGACGTCCTCTCCGACCTCGGCCTGACCATGCTGATCTTCCTCGCGGGTTACGAGATCGACTTCGCCGCCGTGCGCGGCGACACCCTCAACCGGTCCATCCGCGCCTGGATGATCTCCCTGCTCGCGGGGCTCGGCATCGCGTATCTGCTGAGCGGTATGGACCTCGACAAGACCTTCGTCATCGGCACCGCGCTGACCAGTACGGCGCTCGGCACCGTGCTGCCGATCCTGCGCGACTCCGGTGATCTGCGCGGCCGGTTCGGCACGGTCGTGCTCGCCTTCGGGGCGGTCGGCGAGTTCGGGCCGATCATCGCGATGGCGCTGCTGCTCAGCGGGCGCAGTCCGGGGAAGTCGACGGCCGTGCTGATCGCCTTCGCCCTGATCACGGCCGGGGCGGTGTGGTGGGCGCTGCGGCCGCGCCGGCCGTGGTTCGCCGGGCTGGTCGAGAAGACCCTGCACAGCAGCGGCCAGTTCGCGGTGCGGTTCGTGATGCTGCTGCTCGCCTGCATGCTCGCGCTGGCTTACACCTTCGGGCTCGACACCCTGCTCGGCGCGTTCGCCGCCGGTCTCATCACCCGGCTGGTGCTGCTCGGGGCCGCGGAGGGCAGCAGCGAGGAGGTGCTCGGCAAGATCGAGGCGATGGGCTTCGGGTTCCTCGTGCCGATCTTCTTCATCGTCACCGGGGTCGAGTTCGATCTGGCGGCGCTGCTCGACGGCGGGCGGCCGCTGGTGCTGCTGCCCGTGTTCCTGGTGCTGTTCCTCGTCGTCCGGGGCGGGCCGCTGTATCTCTTCGCGCCGCGTGACCTGCAGCGGCACGACCGGCTGGCGCTCGTGCTGTACGGGTCGACCTGTCTGCCCCTGGTCGTGGCCATCACCACCATCGGCCTCGACAACAAGAGCATCGACTCCGGTGAGGCGGCGGCCATGGTCGGCGCCGCGATGGTGTCCGTGCTGGTCTTCCCGCTCACGGGGCTGCGGCTGCGCGCGGGCAAGGGCGGCCCGGCGCGGCCGTCGCGGGTGGGGGAGAGCCTGGAGTCCTGGTGATGCCGGGGCGTCTGTGACGGGGCGGGCCGGGGCTGGTGACACCGGGGCGTATGTGACGGTGCGGGCCCGGGGTGCTGGTGGTACCGGGGAAATGTCCGACGTCCTCTTGAGCGATCACCCCGAGGACTGGCACGCTGAACTCCCCCTCACAGGATTCCCATTCGTACCGTCACGCCCAGGGGGCACCCAGCCCATGCGCAGTCTCTCTCGCTGTCTCGTGGCAGCGGCCATATCCATCGGCGCGATCGTGAGCGCGGTGACACCGTCCGCGGCGATCACCGGTGGTACCGAGGACACGGCCAACAAGTACTCGAACGTCGGAATGCTGGTCTTCTACCAGCCCGACGGCCGGTTCCGCTGCTCCGGCACCCTGATCAACCCGCGGGTCTTCCTGACCGCGGCGCACTGCACGTTCAACGACGTCGGCAAGGTCGCCGTCACGTTCGACCCCGAGGTCGCCCGGACCGCCGAGGAGAACGCCCTCAACGTGCCGCGCGCCGCCGACGACAGCGGCCCCTCGGACGCCCACTCCGAGATCGGTTTCGCGCCGTCCGACGTCAGCGGCCCCAAGTACCAGGGTGATCTGACGTGGCATCTGGGCACCGCCCGGACGCACCCGCAGTACAGCGACTTCACCGACATGGACAACTGGAACGACACCGGCGTCGTCATCCTCGACGAGCCCGTGAACCTTCCGACCGCCAAGCTGCCCCCGGCGAACTACCTCGACCAGTTCGCCCAGCCCGTCCTGAACTCCACGGAGTTCCTCGCGGTCGGCTACGGCACCGAGGTGCGCCAGGCGGCTTCCGGCTCGCAGAAGCCGACGCCGATGAGTCTGCCTATCGTCCGCCGCTACACCACGGAGATCGCCCAGAAGCTCACCCCGCAGGTGCTGCAGCTGAACGGCAACGAGAACGACATCCGCGCCGGCGGCGGCACGTGCTTCGGCGACTCCGGCGGCCCGTCGTTCCACGGCGGCTACGTCATCGGCGACACCAGCTACGGCTACACGCAGAACTGCCGCTACCTGGGCGGCATCCAGCGCGTCGACGCCCCGGTGGTGCGCAACTGGCTGCTGGACTGCACGGCCGACCTGGCCTGCGCGTCCAAGGACGACTGAGCCTCCCCGGCTCGGCATCCGTCGTCCCCCTCGGCCCCCGGCCCCGTTTCGGCGGGCCGGGGGCCGAGGCGCGTCACCAGCCGAGCCTCGGATCGTCGTCGTCGGGGGGCGGGGGCGGCGCGTCCGCGGGGTCGGGGCCGGGGTCGCCGTAGTCGTAGTCGGGCTCCGGGCCGAAGTCCGGTTCCGCGGGACCGTGCTGGATGCCGTCCTCGACGGGCTTGACCTCGATGGGGTTGTCCTCGGTCGGCCCGTTCTCGTCGGACCCGTTGAGGACCGCGAGGATCTGATCGCCGTACTTCTTCAGCTTGTTCTCGCCGACCCCGCTCACCCCCGACAGCTCGTCCCGCGTCGCGGGCCGGGTGGTCGCGATCTGGCGGAGCGTCGCGTCGTGGAAGATGACGTACGCCGGGACACCCTGCTCCTTGGCCGTCGCCCCGCGCCAGGCGCGCAGCAGCTCGAAGACGGGCACCGCCTCCGCCGGCAGGTCCGCGGGGACCGCCGAGCGGCCCTTGGAACCGCCGGAGCCGCTCCCCGAGCCGGACTTCCCGGCCCCCGCCCGGGACCGTGCCGGACGCTCCGGCTCGCGCCGCATCGGCACCTCGCGGTGCCGCCCCAGCACCTCCCCGCTCGCCTCGGTGAGCACCAGCGTGCCGTGGTCCCCCTCGACCGCGAGCAGCCCCTGCGCCAGCAACTGCCGCACCACACCCCGCCACTCGGCCTCGCCCAGCTCCGCACCGATGCCGAAGACGCTCAGCTGGTCGTGGTCGAACCGGATCACCTTCGCCGTCTTCTTGCCCAGCAGGATGTCGATGATCTGGCCGGTGCCGAACTTCTGCCGGCGCTCGCGCTGCAGCCGTACCACCGTGGAGAGGATCTTCTGCGCGGGGATCGTGGCGTCCCACGTCGCCGGCGGGCTGAGGCAGGTGTCGCAGTTGCCGCAGGGCTCGCCGCGCTGGCCGAAGTAGTCGAGCAGCCGCACCCGGCGGCAGCCGACCGTCTCGCAGAGCGCGAGCATCGCCTCCAGATGGGAGGCGAGCTTGCGCCGGTGCGCCTCGTCGCCCTCGGACGTGTCGATCATCTTGCGCAGCTGGACCACGTCCTGCAGCCCGTACGCCAGCCAGGCCGTGGCGGGCTGTCCGTCGCGGCCGGCGCGGCCCGTCTCCTGGTAGTACCCCTCGACCGACTTGGGCAGGTCGAGGTGGGCGACGAAGCGGACGTCGGGTTTGTCGATGCCCATGCCGAAGGCGATCGTGGCGACGACGACCAGTCCGTCCTCGCGCAGGAAGCGCGACTGGTTCGCCGCGCGCGTACGCGCGTCCAGACCCGCGTGGTACGGCACGGCGTCGACGCCCTGCTGCACCAGGAACTCGGCGGTGCGCTCCACCGAGGCCCGGGAGAGGCAGTAGACGATGCCCGCGTCGCCGGCGTGCTCCTCGCGGATCAGGCGCAGCAGCTGCTTCTTCGCGTCCTGCTTGGCGTCGATGCGGTACTGGATGTTGGGGCGGTCGAAGCTCGCCACGAAGTGCCGCGCCTCGTCGAGCCGCAGCCGGGCGGCGATCTCGCGGTGGGTCGCCTCCGTGGCCGTCGCGGTCAGGGCGATCCGGGGCACGTCCGGCCAGCGCTCGTGCAGGGCGGACAGTGCCAGATAGTCCGGCCGGAAGTCGTGGCCCCACTGGGCGACGCAGTGTGCCTCGTCGATCGCGAAGAGGCTGACCTTGCCCCGGTCCAGCAGCCGCATCGTGGACTCGAGGCGCAGGCGCTCCGGCGCGAGGTACAGCAGGTCCAGCTCGCCGCGCAGGAACTCCTGCTCGACCATGCGGCGCTCGTCCGGATCCTGGGTGGAGTTCAGGAACCCGGCCCGCACGCCGAGCGCGAGCAGCGCGTCCACCTGGTCCTGCATCAGGGCGATCAGCGGGGACACGACCACCCCCACACCGGGTCTGACCAGCGCAGGGATCTGGTAGCAGAGCGACTTGCCGCCGCCCGTCGGCATCAGGACCAGGGCGTCGCCGCCGCCGACGACGTGCTCGATGATCGCCTGCTGCTCGCCGCGGAAGGCGTCGTAGCCGAAGACGCGGCGCAGCACCCCGGCCGCCTCGCCGCCCTCGGCCGGGGCCGTCTCACCGGCTCCGGCCCGCCCGGCCGCCCGGTCTTCTCCGGGCTCGGGGCCCGCCTCCACGAATTCCATGCCCGCAACTGTAGGAGGCCCCGCCGACACGGCGCGCCGCCCTGTGGATAACTCGGCTCCGGATGCGCGCCCCGGCCCGCGGCTCCGGGCCATACGCTCGCTCCCATGACCTACGTCATCGAGCCCATCGGCCACGTCGAATCCCCGCTCACCGATCCGGACGACGCTCCCCGGCAGGGCGACGAGGGCGCACCACCGGCCTGGCTGGTCTTCCGCCCCGCGGTCCGGCCCGGCCTGCGCGATCTGCGCCCGGGCGACCAGGTCGTCCTGCTGACCTGGCTCGACCGGGCCCGCCGCGACGTCCTCGCCGTACACCCGAGGGGCGACACGTCCCGCCCCGAGACCGGGGTCTTCAGCACACGCTCCCCGCACCGCCCCAACCCGGTCGGCCTGCACCGGGTGACGGTCGAGGCCGTCGAGGGCCTCCGGATCAGGGTGAGCGACCTGGAGGCCCTGGACGGGACGCCGATCGTGGACGTGAAGCCCGTGCTCGGGGACGTGGGGGATCGCTGACATGCCCTCGCTGAACGCCCCCGTCATCCCCGCCGGCAGCCTCGCCGGGCACGACCAGCCCACCCTCCCGGCCGCCGACGGCCTCCTCCTGCGCCCCTGGCGCCCGGAGGACGCGCCCGTACTGGTGGCGGCCTTCTCCGACCCCGCGATCCAGCACTGGCACGCCCGCCGCGTCGACTCCGCGGACGAGGCCCGCGAGATGATCGACGGCTTCCACCGGGCCTGGGCGGGCGAGGAACGCGCGGACTGGGCGCTCACGGACGCCTCCGGCACGGTGCTCGGCCGCGCCGCGCTCGCCGGTGGCATGGGCATGAACCTGGCGGAGGGCCTGGCGGAGGTCGCGTACTGGATCCTCCCCGGGGCCCGCGGCACGGGCGCCGCGGGCCGGGCCGTCGCGGCCCTGTCGTCCTGGGCCTTCGGCACCGGCTTCCACCGCCTGGAGCTGGCCCACTCGGTGCACAACTCGGCGTCGTGCCGGGTCGCCGAGAAGAGCGGCTTCGCGCTGGAGGGCACCCTGCGCAGCGCACTGCGCCACCACGACGGCTGGCACGACATGCACCTGCACGCGCGGGTCGCGTCGGGCGGGTAAAGCGGCTTCCGGAGAGCCCTGTTCGTACGAGCGTCAGACCGCTAGATTCCCCTGACCGTTCGGTGATTCCTGGGGGGACCGTGCAGGACGAGAGGGCTTCGGCGCGCCCGCCGCTGAGCCGGCGCGCGTTGGCGGCACTGTTCGCCGGTCTGCTGCCGGTGCCGGTGGGGGTGTTCCTCGGCTGGTCCGCGCTGAACCGGATCCGCCGGGAGGGCGAGCGCGGCCGGCCGCTGGCGATCGCGGCGATCCTGGTGTCGGCCGCGAGCTTCGTCGGCTGGTTCGTCCTGCCGGGGGCGCTGTCCGCCGTCGAGGACAGCGCGCACAGCGAGGAGCGGGTGGCAGTCCCCGTCGAGCTCGGTCAAGGGGATTGCTTCACCTTCGGCACGGGCACGGACCGGGACCGCTCCAGGATGAACAAGCGCGCGTGCGACGAGGGGCATGACGGTGAGGTCATCGGCGTGTTCGTCCTGCACGGCGCCGACGACGGAGACAGCTATCCCGGGCAGGACGCGATCAAGCGCCGCGCGGAGGAGGAGTGCGCCGAGTTCGACCGGTCGTACGCACACGACGGACGGGCGCTGGCGGAGGGCCTCCAGGTGGGCTGGCTCTTCCCCGCCAAGGAGAACTGGTTCGCCGGCCAGCGCAAGGTGATCTGCTTCTACGAGCCCCCGGCGAAGGCCTGAGCGCATCCCTCACACCGCCTCCGACGCGCTCCACCCCGTCTCCGCGGCCCACGTCTCCGCCACGGTGACGACCAGATCGACGACGGGGTCCTTGATGTCGGCGTACGTGCCGACGTCGTCCAGGGCCGCCGCGAGGCTCTGCTTGAAGCGGGCGTACGCGGGCACGGCGTCCGGGTGTGCCCGGAACCAGTCGCGGAAGAGGAGCGCGAGCCGCTCGTTGGGGGACCCGACCAGCCGCACGTGCAGGTTCACGTCGGCCTCGGGCCCACCGCGCCGCCGCCAGAAGCGCTTGGCCCACAGCGCGGGATCGTCGTCGAGATACGCCGGTACGTGATCGCCCTCGTACGGCAGCCGCGTGAAGCCGGCCGCGGCGAGGGGCGCGTCGAAGGCCGCGGCGGCGCGTTCCAGGTCGCGCACGCTGACCTGCAGGTCGTAGACGGGCTTGGCGGCCATGCCGGGAATGGCGGTACTGCCGATGTGCTCGATCCGGACCACCTCGGGCCCCAGCAGCACACGCAGCTCGTCACTCAACTTGGCGGCCAGCACGGGCCAGTCGGGATCCGCGGTCACGACGACGGGGCGCTCGGAGGTCATCGGGCGATCGTAGCCGGATCAGTACGGGAGCGTGGACCTGCCGGACGGGGTGCGCAGGTCCAGGTCGCGGGAGGGGGAGGGGGTGGGGCGCGGGCGGGGGATGCGGGGGATGCGTACTCGGGTGGGGCGCATGGTGGGGTGCCGGCTCAGGCGGCGGTCCGCAGTGCCGGGAGCGTGTCGCCGGTCGGCAGCAGCGCCGGGAGGATGTCGCCGGTCGGCAGCAGGTGGCCGAGGTCGTCGAAGACGATCACGCCGTTGCACAGCCGGCTCCAGCCCTGCTCGGGGTGGAAGGCCACGGTGTGCGCGGCGTCGCGGTCGGGGCTGTCGGCGGGCGGGCACGTGGGCTGATGCGTACACATGGGGCACCTCTTGGGATTCCGTTCCGGATGGGGGATGTCATCGTTCTCCGTCGGTGGTTCGTCACTGGTACTGACGCGGCTTGGCGCGGAAACTCATCGCCCGAACTCGCCTTGTTACGAGGTGGTTTCACCCGCTGTCGTACCCCGGTGGCCGGCCACCGGTCTCCCCCGGCCTCCACCTGCACCGTAGAGCGCCTTGCGGTCACCCGCTGTCCTCGACTCGGCCCCGTTCCACGCCTATACCATCTCGTCTCCTTTCCGGGACGGTTTCCGGAGGAAACGCCCCTGCCGGAGCACCCTGCGGCGAGATCATGAAGACACGCGAAAACCGAGATGGGAGGCGTTCCGCGATGGCGTGTGGTTGGTGGAACTCACCCCGCTGCAGACTCCCGCGCTGCTCCCACGTACGCCCACCGCACAGCTGCGGCCGGCCGGTCCCGCGCCGGATACGCAACTGGCGGTGCGCGGCGTACGCACAGCGCAGGGGAGCGTGTTCCTGAGGGACCCCCGCGACCCCCGGATCAGATGCCGCGTTCGATCGAGTCCAGGAGCCGCTCCCCGGCCTCCTCGGCCTGTACGGGAAGCAGCCCGCGCAGGGGTCCGTCGATGAGGAGCACGGCCAGGCCGTGCACGGCTGACCAGACGAAGTACTCCGCGTCGGGACGGCGGTCGGCAGGCAGGGCGCCGGTCGAGACGAGGTCGTCCAGGGCCGCGCCCAGCAGCTGGAAGGCCGTCGATCCGCCGGGCCCGCCGGCGGCCTCGTCCCCCGTGTCGGCCATGTCGGAGGTGGAGAACGCGGCGCGGAACAGCCCCGGTTCGGCCTGCGCGAAGCGCAGATAGCTGGTCGCCAGCGCGCGGATGCGGGCGCGCGCGGACGCCGCGGGGTCGTCGACCGGCGGCTGGGCCGCCAGCTCCGCCTCCATCGCGGCGGCCAGCCGCCCCAGCGCCGCCTGGCGGATGGCGCGCAACAGGGCGTTGCGGTCGGCGAAGTGGCGGTACGCGGCGTTGGGGACCACGCCCACGCGCCGGGTGACCTCGCGCAGGACCACCGCGTCCAGCCCGCCGTCGCGGACCAGTTCGAGTCCGGCCTGGATCAGGGCGTTCCGCAGATCGCCGTGCCGGTAGGTGTCGCGCTTCCTCGGACCGGTTCCAGAAGTCATCGCCACTCCCATTGTGGACGGCGTCCACATAGCTGTGTAACCTGCGTAGCACCCGCCCCCCACGCCGCGGCGCCGCCGTGTCGCGGCAATGTGGACATCGTACACAAGACGCATTGAGCAGCCAGGACCGTCGCTCCGCCAAGCGCCGGTGATCCCGCCAGCACACGCCGATGACGAGGAATCCATGGACGATGCAGTACGGCTCGAGTCGCTGACGAAGACCTACGGATCGGGCGAGAGCGCGGTGACCGCGCTGCGCGACGTCCAGGTCTCCTTCCCGAAGGGGAGCTTCACCGCCGTCATGGGACCGTCCGGCTCGGGGAAGTCGACGCTGCTGCAGTGCGCCGCCGCCCTGGACCGCCCCTCGTCGGGCCGGGTGCTGATCGACGGGACGGACATCGCGGGGCTGAACGAGACCCGGCTGACCGAATTCCGGCGGGAGACGACCGGTTTCGTCTTCCAGGCGTTCAATCTGCTGCCCTCGCTGACCGCCGAGCAGAACGTCGCGCTGCCGGTGCGGCTGGCCGGACGTAAGCCCGATCGTCGGGCGGTACGGCAGGCGCTCGCGCAGGTGGGGCTGGAGAAGAAGGCGTGGAGCCGACCCGGCGAGCTCTCCGGCGGCCAGCAGCAGCGGGTCGCCGTCGCCCGCGCCCTCGTGACCCGCCCTGCCGTGCTCTTCGCCGACGAGCCCACCGGCGCACTCGACCTCGCCACCGGCCGCGAACTGCTCGGCGTACTGCGGAAACTGGTCGACAGCCCGGCGGACGACGGACTGAGCACGGTGGTGATGGTCACGCACGATCCGAACGTGGCCTCGTTCGCCGACCGGGTGCTGTTCCTCGCCGACGGCAGCCTGGCCGGCGAACTGGTCTCCCCCACCTCCGAAGCGGTCGCCGCGCGGATGACCGAACTGGCGGTGCCGGCGTGCTAGCGGTGGCCTTCCAGACCCTGCGGGGTCGCTGGGTGTCGTTCCTCGGCACCTTCGTGGCGCTGGTGCTCGGCGTCGCCCAGGTCGCGGCCATGGGCCTGCTGCTGACGACGACGCTCGACCTGCCGGACCGTCCGGTGGAGCGCTTCGCCCATGCCCCGGCCGTGGTGCTGCCCGCCGACCCGACGTGGGACCCGGCCCGCCACGACCCGGGCGTCCGGTCGTTGCCGCAGGCCAGGGGCGTATCGCCGGACCTGCTGCGGAGGGTCTCCGGCACCGGCGCCACCGTGGTGGACCGTTCCTTCTACGCCCAGCTCGCAGGCGGGCCCAAGGACCAGGTCGGACATCCCTGGCCGGTGGCGCGCTGCGGGACGGCCGCGCGCCCGCCTCCGACAGGGAGGTCGTCGTCCCCTCCGGCCGGGCGCGGACCGGTGACACGGTGACGGTGCTGACCGCCGCGGGCGCCGGATCGTACACAGTGAGCGGCACCGTCTCCCCGGTCGGCTGGGAGGACGCGGTCTTCTTCACCGACGGCGAAGCGGCCCGCCTCGCCCCGCGGATCGCCGCGCTGGTCGCCCTCGGCGCGGTCGGCAGGGTGCGCGAGGCGGTCGGTGCGGACGCCGAGGTGCTCACGGGGCAGGACCGCCACCGGGCCGACGCCAGCAGGGACCGCGATCGCGAGGCGCTGGACAACACCGTCACCCTGGTGCCGGTGATGGCCAGCGTGGCGGGCACCACGGCGGTGTTCGTGGTGGCCTCGACCTTCGCCTTCGCGGTGATCCAGCGCCGCCGCGAGGTCGCCCTGCTCCGCACGGTGGGCGCCACCCCCCGGCAGGTGCGCCGGATGATACGGAACGAGGCGCTGCTGGTCAGCGGCTTCGCATCGGCGGCGGGTGCGGTACTGGGCCTGTTCGGGGCGCAGTTGCTGGCCGACATGCTCATCGGGTCGGGCGTCTCCCCGCCCTGGTTCCGCGTCGAACCCTCCCTGCACTGGACGGTGCTCGCACCCCTCGTCGCCGCCTTCCTGGTCGGTGTCCTGGTGGCGCTCTGCGGTGTGGCCGTGGCCGCGCGACGGGCCGGCACCATCCGTCCCGTCGAGGCACTGCGCGAGGCGGCGGTCGACGACTCCGGGATGATCCCGGGGCGGCTGCTGCTCGGCGCCGCGGCGCTGTTGTGCGGAGCCGGGCTGACGGCCTGGATCGCGCTCGGCGACCCCGCCGTGATCCTCTCGCCCAGTGCGTACGCGCTCGCGCTGCTGGTCCCGGTGCTGGCCGCCGCGGTGCTCGCACCGCTCGCCGTCGGACCGCTGACCCGGCTGCTGATGTGGCCGCTGCGCCGCCTGTCGGGACCCACCGCGATGCTCGTACGGGAGAGCGCGCTGACCTCGCGCCGGCGCACCGCCGCAACGGCCGCGCCCATCCTGCTCACCGTCGGCCTGACGTTCTCCCTGCTGTCCGCCACCGAAGCGCTCGGCGCGGCGCGCGCGGACGGACTGCAGAACCAGGTGAGTTCGCAGTACGCCCTCGCCCCCGCCGGCACTCCGGGCATCAGCCGGCAGGCCGTCGAGAGGGTCGCCCGTATCGAGGGCGTGCGGGTCGTGGCCCCCGTCCCCGTCACCCTCTACACCCCTGACGAGGGTCGGCTGGAGGTGAACGACGGGCTCGCCGTGGAAGCCGGGGTGCTGAGGCGGATGATGAGCCTGGAGGTGGTCGACGGGTCGTTGGACGATCTGGACTCCTCGGAGGGCAGCGGCACGGTCGTACCCGATCTGTGGCACCTCGGCGTCGGTTCGACGTTCGCGTTCCTGACGGCCGACGGCTCGGCGGCCGAGCTGCGCGTCGCGGCCACCTACCGTGCGGTGCGCGGCGCGGACGTCGCCTATCTGCCGCAGCGGTTCGCGGCCGGCAACCGGCTCGCGCCGCGCGCCTACGTCTCGCTGGAACCCGGCACCGACCGCGCCGCCGCGGTCACGGCGATACGCAAGGCGGTGGCCGGAACCGGGGCACGCCTCGTCACCCGGGACCAGCTGGTGGCGTCGGAGGGCGCGTACGCCCGTCATCTGACCGAGGTACGGCAGCGCTCGATCACCGTGATCGTGGTGGTGTTCTGCTTCATCGCGATCCTGAACACCCTGCTCATGGCGACCGCCGACCGCCGCCGCGACCTGGCCGTGCTGCGGATGACGGGGGCCACCCCGAAGCAGGTCATGCGGTTCTTCGTCGCGGAGTCACTCCTGGTGGCGGCGATCGGGGTGGCGCTGGCGCTGGCCGCGACGTCGGTCAACCTGGTCGGCCTGTGGGGCGCTCTGCACCAGCTGTTCGGTACGGCCCCCATCACGGCGCCGTACGCGGTGATCGCCGGCATCGCGGCCGTGTGCACGCTGCTCGCCGTGGCGGGGACGGTGCTGCCGGTGGGGGCGGCGCTACGGGCGGGGGTGGTGCGGGTGGCCGGTCTGCGGGAGTAGGGGCTGCGGGTTCTCGGGGGCCCTGACCAGCGGGGTCCGCGCCCAGCCAGTAGCATCGGCGCACATGACAACGGAGTCGCCGACGCAGACAGTGCAGCGCCTGTTCCCGCTGCTCGCCCAGGGAAAGACCGAAGAGGCGGCGGCGATGTTCGCCGACTCGGTGTCGTTCTCGATCCCGCACCCGCCGGGCATCCCGTGGGTGCCGGAGGTGGACTCGGCGGCGGGCATGCGGACGTTCTTCGAACTGCTGCAGACCCATGTGCAGCCGAAGGAGATCGACGTCCACCACGTCATCGCCGAGGGCGACCACGTGGTGTTCATCGGCCGCCTGCTCTCGGAGGTGAAGAAGACGGGCCGCGACATCGACACGGCCTTCGTCCTGCACACCACGGTCGTGGACGGCCGGATCACGCGCTACCACCTCTACGAGGACACGTACGCGGTCGCGAGGGCGTACTCCGACGACTGACGCTGCTGGGTCAGAGCTCGCCGAGGTCGATCTCCACCGGGAAGGGCGCGGCCACCTTGAGGACGCCGGTGAACACGTCCCCGTCCCGGTAGGTCTTCGTCGCGGGGTCGAGAACGTAGGTGTAGACGAGGGGAACGCCTGTAGCGGCCTGCTCGATCCGCCAGTAGAAGCCGATGCCCGCCTTGGCGTACTGGTCGACCTTCACGATCCGATCGGTGGCCTCGGAGCCCGGCGACACGACCTCGGCGACGAGCAGCACGTGCTCAGGACGGGTGGGGGAGATGTCGATGGTGTCCGCGCGGTATACGACGACGTCCGGGCGGCGATTGGTCTTGTCAGACTTTCTCGACTCGCACGGGGCGTCCCGCGAGGAGTTGATTCATGTCGTCGGTGTCGGAGGTGAAGAGTGTCGCCTCGGCTCCCTGCGCGGCTTCCCGCCCGGCCACAGACGCCAGAACGGCGTCGATGGCGTACTTGTGCCCGTGCAGGCCGGCTGCCTTCAGCATGTCGCGCGCCAGGGCGATCACATGGTCATCCGTGTGTACGACGCGAATCCGGGACAGCGTCCAGTTCCACAGTGCCTGCCTTGACGTGTCGCGAGGGTCCCATGCCTCCAGGACCGTGAGCGCCGAGGTGACGATCGGGATGTCGAGCCCTGGGGCCGTCTTGATCAGCGCAGCCATCTCCCGATCGCCCTGAACCGCCTTGGACAGGGCCTCGGAGTCGAAAACGAAGACACGCCGGCGCGGTCGGTTCAGCCTCGCTCGGGCGGTGCGGCTCACGCAGCCTCGTCCGAACCCGATGACTGCTCGTCGTGCCAACCGTCGATGGCGGCGATGCGGTCCAGCGCCGCCTGCTGCTCGTCGTCGGTCACAGCGCCGTGCTCTTCCTCGAGGCGTTCTGCCAACTCGCGCAGCCGGTCCATGGCGTCCTGATGAGCGGCGGCGGCCGCTATGTAGGCGGACACCCCGCGCGCGTCGACGCGCTCCTTGATCGACTCCACCAGCTCTTCCGGCACGGTGATGGTGATCTTCCGTGTTGCCATACTTGAAGTATGCCACGCTTCTTCGGTCACGTCCGGAGGCGACGTTCGGGGGCGCCCGGCGATGGGTACGCCTCGGGCCGCCCGGATGACCGGAGGTGCCCGGCGGCGCTGTCGTCGGCGCACCGGCGGACGCTGCGTTCAGTGCCACGCCGAGCTGCGGTACGAGCCGGGGTCCGGTGGGGACTACTCAGGACGCCGATCGAGCATCACGTTCGTGCGGCCACCCCGCGAGCCGCCTCTTACTCCCACCGGTTCGGCTTCCGCCTCGGGCGCCCCCGGGACGCCTGTTGTCGGGGCAACTCGATCGTACGGAACATCGCGGACGAGCGGCCGCCCTTACGTACGCGTGCCACCTTCCGAAGAGGCATCGCCCCACCACCAGCCGGTCAGCGGGAACTGGTCAAGGAAGGCCGACAGGGTCGGCGCCTGCGGGATCGCTACCGAAGAGCTCCCGGACGTCTCCAACCTCGTTCAGCCTGATCAGCTCGTTAACGGAGGCCGGCATCAGGCGGTCGTCGGCCGCCGGCATGAAGTGGCTGAGGCGGCCCCGCGTGGTCAGGAACTGCCGGTAGCCACTGGGCAGAAGCTGCCGAAGGGCCAGCACCTGGGGATCATGCCCCTGAGCTGGCCCTTCGTCGTGTGCCCCCGGCAGGATTCGAACCTGCGACACCCGCTTTAGGAGAGCGGTGCTCTATCCCCTGAGCTACGGAGGCGACGGGGGTCAGTGTAGCGGGGTGAGCCGCGTAGATCGCCTGGCTATCCGGTCAGGGGGCGCGTGGCGCCTTTGACCTGGGGTTTTGTGGGCGGGGTGGGTGTTCCCTCAGAACATGGTGTTGTCGTTCGCCGAGGTTGGTGGGATCACCTGGAGGGTGTCCCAGTGTTCGACGATCTTGCCGTTCTCGTCGAAGCGGAAGATGTCGATTCCGGCGTACTCCTCGTCCGGCCAGGTCTGGTGGCAGTGCAGGACCACGTGGTCGCCCTCGGCGATGGCGCGTTTGAACTCGACCCGCTTGCCGGGGTATTCGGTTGCCATCCGGTCGAAGTAGTCGATGAACGCCTGCTTGCCGTCCGCCACGTGCGGGTTGTGCTGGATGTAGGTGTCGCCCGCGTAGCGTTCGATCGCCTCGGACGGGCGGCACTGGTTGAACATCAGGTCGTAGAAGGCCTGGGCCGTGGTCTTGTTCGTCTCCGGATCGGTCATGGGGTCACCGTAGGGGCGGACGGTCGGGGCTGCGCGATGCGCGCGCCGGGTGTGGGAGCGGTGCCGGGCGGGTGCGGGCTTGAGCGGTTGTGGGGTCGTTCCCGTGGGGTGATCATGGGAGCGTGGCCGATCCCACGCACGCATCACCGCAGGCCGGTGGCGGGGAGCCGCCATCACCGGCGGATGTGGCGTTCGCGCAGCGGATTCGCAGGGACTTCCAGCGCATTCAGATGGAGTACGAGTTCGCCGTCGACGAGGTGCTGACCAAGGTGTCGATCCTGCGCCGGGAGTTTCTGCACCTGCACCGGTACAACCCGATCGAGCACGTCGGATCCCGGGTGAAGTCCGCCGCGAGCATCGTGCAGAAGGCGGCCCGGATCGGGATCGACCTCACGCCGGAGGCGATCCGGGCCGGCATCCACGACATCGCCGGCGTGCGCATCACCTGCAGCTTCATCGCCGACACCTACCGGGTGCTGGAGACGCTCACCTCGCAGGACGACGTACGGGTGCTCCGGGTCAAGGACTACATCGCCCGGCCGAAGGCCAACGGCTACAAGAGCCTGCACGCGCTGATCGAGATCCCCGTGTTCCTCAGCACCGGGCCGGTGCCCGTGACCGTGGAGGTGCAGGTCCGCACCATCGCGATGGACTTCTGGGCCAGCCTGGAGCACAAGATCTACTACAAGTACGACGGCCATGTGCCGCCCGGCCTCGTCACCAGTCTGACCGAGGCCGCTCAGCTCGCCGAGGAGCTCGACCAGCGGATGGAGCAGCTGCACACGGAGGTGCGCGGCTCCCGCTGGGAGCGGACCGAGGGCGACGTTCCCGATGTGGACGAGCAGATGCTCCTCCGGTTGTGGGCCAGTGCCCGGGCGAGCGCCGAGGCCGCGAGCGCCGAGGCCGCGCGCCCCGAAGCCGGGAGTCCGGGCGCGGACTGAACACCGGCGCCCCCGCGTCCGTCTAACTGGTTGAAGGGAAAATCAATGGCGGCCGGGCGTCCGCGTGCGCGGCGGGGCCCGGAGGGGGAAGACGAGAGGGGTAACCCGTGATGAGACCGCGGATGGTCAGGCGTGCCCGGCGGGGCGCGTTCCTCGTGGCCGGGACGGCGGCGGCGCTGCTGGCCGTGGCCGGGCCCGCCGGCGCCGTCGAGGTGTGGTGCGGTGGCGGGATCGGTCCCACGGCCGAGACGGCGGTCAACGCCGCCATCGACGACGCGATCACCTCGGCCAGCTGGCAGGGGCCCGTGGAGTGCGAGCTCTACGGGGAGCCCGAGGTGTGGGAGGTCTTCAACGATCCCTACCGGGGGCACTTCTTCCGCGCCAGTGTGCAGATGACCTGCGAGTAGTCCGATCCCGAGTGCGGCCCGTCCGACGGGCCGGACACCGGCCCCCTTGCCCCCGCGCGTCGAACCCCGCGGGGGCAAGGGTTCTTGACCGCTTCTTCATCGGTTCTTCATCGCCCCCCGCCTACCTTCACAGCCTGCCACCGTCCGGCACCGGGCCGGACGGGGCGTGAGGCGTGAGGAGCCGGGTTGATGCGCGTACGGCGATGGGGGCGGGCGGCTGTCGTGGCGGGGGCCGTGGCCGGGGTCCTGGCGCTGGCCGGGTGCGGGGGCAGCGGAGGCGACGGTGGCGGCGGGGACGAGATCGCCTCGGCTGGAAAGGGGAAGCCCTCCGCCACGTCGACCACCAAGGCCGTCGAGTCCGCGCTCAGCGAGTACGTCGAGGCGCAGCGGGAGTGGGTCGGCTGCATGCGCGAGGCCGGCGTCGACCTGCCCGACCCCGACGCCAAGGGGAATGTCGAGATCGACATCCCCATCAGGGAGTGGAAGAGCGACCCCAAGTACATCACCGCGCAGGAGAAGTGCCAGGCCCCCACCATCCCGGACGACCTCGAGAAGGCCCTGCAGCCCGAGCTGACCGACAAGGAGAAGGACCAGCACCGGCGGTACGCCGAGTGCATGCAGGAGAACGGCGCCCCCGACTTCCCCGACGTCGGTGAGGACGGCTACTACGTCGAGGAGAACTGGGACTCCACCTCCGAGAGCGCCAAGCTCGCCGCCCGTACCTGCGACAAGTCCGTGTTCGGCGTGGACACCTCCACCGTCGTCCCGAAGGGCTGACCCGTCGTGGACAACGCCATGGACGACACCATGGACAACGCCGACGACACCCCCGGCAAGGGCAGGCGCGGCCCCCTCCTCATAGCTGCCGGGATCGTCCTCGTCGCCGCTGTCAGCGGCATCGGGGCGCTCGGGCTCGGCGGGGGCGGCGACGACGGGGAGGCGTCCGCGCTGCCCCGGGCCGGGAAGACCGTCGGCGTCACCCGGGCCACCCTCACCGACCAGGCCGAGCTGGCCGGCGACCTCGGGCACGGGCCCGAGGTCCCCTTCCTGGTCAAGGCGCCCGGCACGGTGACCTGGCTGCCCGAGACCGGCAAGACCGTACGGCGCGGCCAGACCGTGCTGCGCGTCGACGACCGACCGGTCGTCCTGCTGTACGGCGCACTGCCCGTGTACCGCGACCTCGCCGTGACGCCGCCGGAGGACGACGGCACGCAGGAGGGCGACGCCTCAGGCGGCACATCCGGTGGTACGGGAACAGACACGGGCACCGGCGACACGAACACGAGCGGCACCGGCGGCGGCGAAGCCGGCGGCGCCGCCCCCGCCCGGCTCCCCGCTGCCGCCCTGCGCGGCATGGACGTCAAGCAGTTCGAGACGAACCTCGCCGCCCTCGGCTACACCGGCTTCACTGTCGACGACACCTACTCCGACCTCACCGCCGAAGCCGTCAAGCGCTGGCAGAAGGACCTCGGCCTGCCGCAGACCGGCAGCGTCGCCGCCGGCGACATCCTGTACGCCCCCGGCGCCGTCCGTATCGCCGGTGCGACCGTCCGCGTCGGGGCGGAGGCCGCGGGCACGCCGCTCAGCTACACGAGCACCCGGCGCATGGTCACCTTCTCCGCCTCCGCGGCCGAGACGGGCTGGGCCCGCCGCGGCACCGCGGTCGACGTCGAACTGCCCGACGGGCGGACCGTCCGCGGCGAGGTGGGCGCTGTCGGCAAGGACGCCACCGGCGGAGGCGGCGGCGAAGGGGGCGAGGAGGGCGGGGGCGAGCCCAAGGTCTCCGTCACCGTCAACTTCGACGACCAGAAGGGCCTCGGCCGCCTGCAGTCCGGCCCCGTCACCGTCCGCTACGTCATGAACGAGCGCGAGAGCGTCCTCACCGTCCCCGTCGCCGCCCTGGTGGCGCTCGCCGAGGGCGGGTACGGGCTGGAGCCGGCGGACGGCGGCGCGTTCGTCCCCGTGAAGACCGGCCTCTTCGCCGACGGCAAGGTCGAGGTGAGCGGGGACGGCGTCCGCGAGGGCCTGAAGGTGAGGATCCCCGAGTGAGCCGCACCCACCCGGAAGCCCACCCGGCAGTCCGCCAGGAAACCCACCCGGCAGTCCAACGAAAAACCCACCCCCCAACCACCCCCGTAGTCCGCTTCGAAGCCGTCACCAAGACCTACCCCGGCCGCGTCACCGCCCTCGACCACACCGACCTGGTCATCCGCTACGGCGAACTCGCCTGCGTCGTAGGCCACTCCGGCTCCGGCAAGTCCACGATGCTCCACCTGATGGGCACCCTCGACCGCCCCTCCAGCGGCCGTGTCACCATCGCCGGCTACGCCGTCGACCGGCTCACCGACCGCGAGGTCTCCGCGCTGCGGGCGCAGCACATCGGCTTCGTCTTCCAGCAGTTCCACCTCGCCGTCGGCGTCCCCGTGCTGGACACCGTCGCCGACGGGCTGCTGTACGCGGGCGTGCCGATGAAGGTACGGCGCCGGAAGGCGGAGGCGGCGCTGGAGCGGGTCGGGCTGGCGCACCGCCTGCACCACCTTCCCCATCAGCTCTCCGGCGGCGAGCGCCAGCGCGCCGCCGTCGCCCGCGCGGTCGTCGGCGAACCGGCCCTCCTCCTCGCCGACGAACCCACCGGCAACCTCGACTCCGCCTCCGGGGCCGCCGTACTGCGGCTGCTCCACGAACTGCACGCCGCCGGCACGACGGTCGTCGTCATCACCCACGACCGCGAGATGGCCCAGACCTTCGACCGCCGGGTCGAACTCCGCGACGGCCGCATCATCGCGGACACCGGAGCGGACGACACCGGAGCGGAAGACACCGGAGCGAGCACCGAGGCGGACCCACTCGAAAGCGCCCGCCCATGACCCTCCGCCCCGCCCGCCTCACCCCCGCCGACCTGCTCCGCCTCGGCGGCACCGGTCTGCGCACCCGCCCGCTTCGGGTCTTCCTCTCCGCCCTCGGCATCGCGATCGGCGTCGCCGCCATGGTGGCCGTCGTCGGGATCTCCAGCTCCTCCCGCGCCGAGGTCGACCGGCGCCTGGACCGCCTCGGTACGAACCTGCTGCGCGTCGCGCCCGGCGAGTCCCAGGGCGGCGACGTGACGGCGCTGCCCGCCGAGGCCGTGCCGATGATCGGGCGCGTCGGCCCCGTCCTGCGGGTCTCGGCGATCGGCGTCCTCCCCGACGCCCGCGTCTACCGCAACGAGCACATCCCCCCGGGCCGCTCCGGCAGCATCCAGGTCGCCGCCGCGGACCCGCAGCTGCTCCCCGCACTCGGCGCGAAGGTCGGCGACGGCCGCTGGCTCGCCCAGGCCACCGAGGAGTACCCGGCGGTCGTCCTCGGCGCGAAGGCCGCGCAGCGTCTCGACGTACACGAGCCGGGGCAGCGGCTGTGGCTGGGCGGGAAGTGGTTCTCGCTGGTCGGCGTGCTGGACCCGGTCCCGCTCGCGCCCGAGATCGACAACTCCGCGCTCATCGGCTGGCGCGCGGCCACGACGTACCTGCGCTTCGACGGGCACGCCTCCACCGTCTACGTCCGGGCCCGCGACGACCGCGTCCAGGCCGTACGGGACGTCCTGGCGGCCACCGCCAACCCCGCCAACCCCAGCGGCGTCGCCGTCTCCCGCCCCTCCGACGCCCTCGCCGCCCGCGAGGCCGCCGAGTCGGCGCTGACGGGTCTGCTGCTGGGCCTGGGCGGCGTGGCGCTGCTGGTGGGCGGGGTCGGCGTGGGCAACACGATGGTGATCTCCGTACTGGAGCGCCGCCCCGAGATCGGCCTGCGCAGGGCCCTCGGCGCGACCAGCGGGCAGATCCGCGGGCAGTTCGTCTCCGAGTCGCTGCTGCTGTCCGCGCTCGGCGGCCTGGGCGGCGCGGTCCTCGGTACGGGCATCACCGCCGGGTACGCCGCCGCGCGCGGCTGGCCCACCGCCGTACCGCTGTGGGCGACGGCCGCCGGGATCGGGGTGACGCTGGTCATCGGCGCGGTGGCCGGGCTGTATCCGGCGGTACGGGCCGGCCGGCTGGCTCCGACGGAGGCACTCGCCGGATCGTGACGGGAGGTTATCGTGATACGCCCCGCATGCCGGGGAACGCCTGTACGACCCGGAGGGAGCCTCGGTGAACGCCCGCATCCTCGTCGCCGAGGACGACGCCAAACAGGCCCGGCTGATCCGGATCTACCTCGAGCGCGAGGGCCACGAGGTCCAGGTCGTCGCCGACGGGCGCGCCGCCCTGGAGCGCGCCCGTACCTCCCGGCCCGACCTGATCGTGCTCGACGTGATGATGCCGAAGGTCGACGGCCTGGACGTCACCCGCATCCTGCGCGCCGAGTCCGACGTACCGATTCTGCTGCTCACCGCCCGGACCACCGAGGAGGACATGCTCCTCGGCCTGGACCTGGGCGCCGACGACTACATGACCAAGCCGTACAGCCCGCGCGAGCTCACCGCCCGGATCCGGGTGCTCCTGCGCCGCGCGCGGAGCGGCGCCGCGGCGCCCACCGTCGTCACTGTCGGCGGGCTGGAGATCGACACCGCCCGCTTCGAGGTACGGGCGGCCGGTGAGCCGGTCACGCTGACCGGTAAGGAGTTCGCGATCCTCAGCACCCTCGCCGAGCAGCCGGGCCGCGTCTTCACCCGGGCGCAGATCATCGACCGCGTCTTCGGCTTCGACCGCAACGTCCTGGAGCGGACCGTCGACGCGCACGTGATGAACCTGCGCCGGAAGCTGGGCGGTGAGGGGTACGTCGAGACGGTGTACGGGCGCGGGTACCGGCTGTCCGACGGGACGGCCACGGCATGAGCCGGCGCCTGAACGTGAGTGGGGCCGCCCGATGAGCTTCCGTCGCCTCGCCGGAGAGCAGGCCCCCCGATGAGCTTCCGCCTCCGCGCCCTCACCCTCCTCATGCTCGTCGCCCTCGCCGCGACGGCCGCGACCGCCTGGCTCACCCTGCGCCAGCTGAACCGGCAGGTGCGCGACAGCGTCACCGCCGGCCAGCAGGAGACCCGGCGGATCACCGAGGAGCTGTACGCCTACGCCTACACCCACGGCACCTGGAAGGGCGTCTCCCCGACCGTCGCCCAGCTGTCCCGTGACACCGGCCAGCGGATCAGGGTGGCCACGGAGGACGACGTGCTGCTCGCCGACTCCGACGCGCTCGCGGGCCGCGAGCCGCGGCCGGTGAGCGGGCAGCCGCCGCTGCTCGTCGATCCGCGGCCGGCGCTGGAGGTGCCGTCGGGGCTCGTGCCGCGGGCCCGGGTCAAGACCACGGTCAGCGCGGTGCTCAACTACCGCTCCGCCATCGCGTACGCCACCTGCCTGACCCGGGCGGGCGCCCGCGCCACCGCCGTCCCCGGCAAGCTGGGGATGCCGGAGGTCACCGCGGAGGAGAAGGCGCCCGGGTGCAAGCGGACCTGGAGCGACGCGTGGACGCAGGTCGACACGGACGCGCTCGAGCCCTGTGTGAAGGAAGCCGACCCGGACGCCTGTCTGCGGCGCGTGTTCAAGGAGCGCATCGCGGACGTCGCCCCACCCCGCCTCCAGATCACCCTCGGCGTACGCGACCAGGCCCCGCCCACGCTCGCCGTCGCCCCGACCGTCGCCGTCGCGGGCGGTGTGGCGCTCGCCGCGATCCTGGGCGCCCTGCTGCTCAGCCGCGCCGTGCTGCGCCCGATCCGGGCGATGACCGCGGCGGCGGGGAGCCTCGGCGAGGGCGATCTGACGCAGCGCGTCCCGGTCTCCGGGCGCGACGAGATCGCCGAGCTGGGCCGCGCCTTCAACCGCATGGCCGGCTCCATCCAGTCCGGCGAGGAGCGCCAGCGCCGCCTCACCGGCGACATCGCCCACGAGCTGCGCACCCCCCTCGCGAACCTCCGCGGCTATCTGGAGGCGCTGCGCGACGGCGTCGTGGAGCCGACGCCCGAGCTGCTGGACTCCCTGCACGAGGAGGCGCTGCTGCAGCAGCGGATCGTCGACGACCTGCAGGACCTGGCCCTCGCCGAGGCCGGCGCGCTCACCTACCACCGCGCGGAGACGGAGCTGGGCGAGCTGCTGGAGGGGTGCCGGGCGGCGTACGCGGCGCAGGCCGCCGCCCGCGGCGTGACGCTCACCACCGACACGCCCGGGAAGGCCCGCGTGTACGCCGATGCCGGACGGCTGCGCCAGGCCGTCGGCAACCTCGTCGGCAACGCCCTGCGCCACACGCCGCCCGGCGGGACGGTGACGCTGGGGCTCGTACCGCGGGGGGAGCTGGCCGCCGTACGCGTCGAGGACACCGGCGAGGGCATCCCGCCCGAGAACCTGCCCCACCTCTTCGACCGCTTCTGGCGCGCGGACGCCGCCCGCGGCCGCGACACGGGCGGCAGCGGACTGGGCCTGTCGATCGCCCGCCAGATCGTCGCGGACCACCGGGGCTCGATCGACGTGGAGAGCACGGTGGGGAAGGGGACGGCGTTCACCATCGTGCTGGCCACGGTGTGAGACCGGTCCGGCACCATTCCTCACCGCTCTCTCATCCTGCTCTCATACAGGCGACCTACTGTGCCCGTATGAGCGACACGAGTCCTTCCGGGTGGTACCCGGACCCGCAGCGCAGCGCAGACGACCCGCCGCGCGAGCGGCGGTGGGACGGTGAGGCGTGGACCGACGAGGTCCGCGCCGCGATCCCGGCGGTGTTCGCCGCGCCGGCGGCGCCGCGCAAGAAGCCCCAGCCGGTCAAGTGGCTGCGGGCACGGCCCTTCGTCGCCGGCATCCTGCTCGGCGCCTTCGGCATGCTCGTCGTGGGCGGCGGCATCGTCGGCGGTGTGGCCCTGGCGTCGGACGACGACGACCCGAGCCCCGCGGTCCAGCGCTGGAACGGCCCGGGCAACGACGACAACGGCAAGGGCGACGACGACGGCAACGGCGGCCGCCAGGAGATGCCCGGCCCGGGCAACGGCGGCGGCAACGGCAACGGCAACGGCGGCGGGATGACGGAGGACGGTTACGCGACCGACCTCGCCAGCGGTATCAAGATCCCGGTCCCCGACGGCTGGCAGGCCCAGTCCGGCGCCGGCGCCTCGGCGGCGACGGGCGAGTACAAGTGCCCGGCCGACACCTCCAAGACCTGCATGCTCGGCGGCGTGAACTCCGCCCCCGCGGCGGCGCTCAAGAACACCGAGTCGACGGCGAAGGCCGCCGCGCTCAAGGACATCGCGGCGAACGCCGAGGACTCCTACGGCGAGTCGGCGTACGGGAAGACGACCTCGCACGAGCAGCTGAAGTCCGAGGCCGTCACGGTCGCCGGGCAGGAGGGCTGGCTGGTGCGGTGGAAGGTCGTCACGGAGAAGGGCGACGACGGGTACGTCCAGTCGGTGGCCTTCAAGTCCCCGGCCGACGACAAGACCATGGTGATCGTCCGCTTCGGCTTCGACGTCAACGACAAGGCCCCGAAGCTGTCGCAGATGGACGAGATCACCAAGGGCATCAAGGAGGCGCAGCTCATGACCTCCGGCCTCGGCTCCGGCTCCGGGAAGTCGGCGTAACAGAGCGGCACACCCCCCACAGCCGCCGGCGCCCGGTACCGAACTCCCCCCATCGGTACCGGGCGCCGGCACGTTCTCCCGGTCCTACTTGGCGTACAACCCCGCGATCTCCGCTTCGTACGCCTGAGCCACCACATGCCGCTTCACCTTCAGCGACGGCGTCAGCATCCCGTTCTCCTCGGTGAACTCGCCCGGCACGATCACGAAGCTCCGTATCGACTCCGCCCGCGACACCGCCTCGTTGGCGTAGTCCACGGCCCGCTGCACGTCCGCCCGCACCTCCGGGTCGTCGGCGAGGGACGCGAGCGGTGTGTCCCGGGGCCGTTTGCGCACCGACAGCCAGTGCTCCATCGCCTCCGGCTCCAGCGTGACCAGCGCCGCGACGAACGGCCGGTTGTCGCCGACCACCATGCACTGGCCGACCGGCGGGCGGCTGCGCAGCCGGTCCTCCAGCACGGCCGGGGCGACGTTCTTGCCGCCGCTGGTGACGAGGATGTCCTTCTTGCGGCCGGTGATGGTCAGGTAGCCGTCCCGGTCGAGCGATCCGAGGTCCCCCGTCGCGAACCAGCCGCCGTCGAGCACCTCCCGGGATGCCTCCGCGTTGTTCCAGTACGAACCGAAGACGATCCCGCCCTTGACCAGCACCTCCCCGTCGCCCGCGATCCGCACCGCCGTTCCCGGCACCGGTTTGCCGACCGTGCCGGGGCGGGGCTCCAGCGGCGGGATGATCGTGGCGGCGGCGGTCGTCTCGGTGAGGCCGTAGCCCTCGTACACGATGATCCCGGCGGCGTAGAAGAAGAGGTTCAGGCGCCGGTCCAGGGGTGAGCCGCCGCTGATGGCGTACCGCAGCCGGCCGCCCAGCTCCTTGCGGACCCGCCGGTACACCAGCAGGTCGTACAGCCCCCAGGCCAGCGTCAGGCCGGCGCCGGGCCCCTTGCCCGTCTCCAGGTACTTCGCGAGGTACGCCTCGCCGAAGCGGACCGCGATGTTGTCCGCGCGCTGGAAGGACGCGCCGCGGCCCAGCTTCTCCGCCGTCGCGCGGCCCGTGTCGTGGATCTTCTCGAAGAGGTACGGGACTCCGATCACGAACGTCGGCCGGAACGTGCGGAACTCCGGGCGCAGTTCGTCCGGTTTGATGCTCGGCCAGTGGCCGATCTCGATCCGGGCCTGCAGGCAGGCGATCTGGATGGTGCGGCCCAGGATGTGGGCGAGGGGGAGGAAGAGGAGGGTCGCGGCGGTCTGGCCGGTGACCTCGGTGAACACCGGGTGCAGCAGCTCGATGGTGTTGGCCGCCTCGGCGTGCAGGTTGCCGTGGGTGAGGACGACGCCCTTGGGGCGGCCGGTGGTGCCGGAGGTGTAGCAGAGGGTGGCGATCGTGTCGGGGGTGACGGCGGCGCGACGCTTGGCGACCTCCTCGTCGGCGACGCCGGCGCCCAGCGCGCGCAGCTCGGCCAGCCCGCCCGCGTCGAGCTGCCACATTCGCAGGGGGCTCGCGAGCCGGGTCGCGGTCTCGGCGTTCTCCGCGGTCTCCACGACGAGATGGGCCGCGCCCGAGTCCCGTACGATCCACTCCACCTGCTCGGCGGAGGACGTGGCGTAGACCGGGACGGTCTGCCCGCCGGCCGCCCAGATCGCGAAGTCCAGGACGCACCACTCGTAACGGGTACGGGACATCAGCGCGACCCGCCCGCCCGGCTCCAGCCCCGCCGCTATCAGGCCCTTCGCGGTCGCGGTCACGTCCGCGGCGAACTCGGCGGCCGTCACCGGACGCCACGCGCCCTGCTCCTTGCGGCGGATGACGACCGCGTCCGGCGCCTCGGCGGCGTTGGTGTACGGGATGTCGGCACAGGAGCCGGTCTCCGGCGGGGTGACCAGCGCGTCGGCGCGCACCTCCCGCACCACGCCGTCCTTCTCGATCACCTCGTACGCCACGCGACCCGCCAGGTCGCTGCGCTGTTTGGCTCGCTTGAGGTCCTTCCGTACGCCCATGCTCCTGGCTCCTGTTCGCGGTCGGCTGCGGGGTGGATCACGCCTCGAGGATCGCCGTCACCCCCTGCCCGCCGGCCGCGCAGATGGAGATCAGCCCCCGTACGGGCGCCTCCACGGCCCGCGCGTGCAGCATCTTCGCGAGGCTCGCCACAATCCGCCCGCCGGTGGCGGCGAAGGGGTGACCGGTGGCGAGGGAGCCGCCGTTGACGTTGAGGCGGGCGCGGTCGACGGACCCGAGGGGCGTGTCGAGGCCGAGCCGGTCCTTGCAGAACTCGGCGCTCTCCCAGGCGGCCAGCGTCGCCAGCACCTGGGAGGCGAACGCCTCGTGGATCTCGTACAGATCGAGGTCCCGCAGGCTCAGCCCCGCGTCGGCGAGCAGCCTCGGTACGGCGTAGGCGGGGGCGGTCAGCAGTCCGTCCGGCCCCTCGACGTAGTCCACGGCGGCCGTACGGGAGAAGGAGACGTACGCCAGGACCGGCAGCCCGCGCTCGGCCGCCCACTCCTCGCTCGCGAGCAGCACGGTGGAGGCGCCGTCGGTGAGCGGGGTGGAGTTCCCGGCGGTCATCGTGGCGTCGGGGCCCTTGCCGAAGACGGGCTTCAGCTTGGCGAGTTTCTCCGCCGTCGAGTCGGGGCGGAGGTTCTGGTCGCGGGTCAGGCCGCGGAAGGGGGTGACGAGGTCGTCGAAGAAGCCCGCCTCGTACGCGGCGGCCAGCCGCTGGTGGCTGGTGGCGGCCAGTTCGTCCTGGGCCTCGCGGGTGACGCCCCACTCCTTCGCCGTCAGTGCGGCGTGCTCGCCCATCGAAAGACCGGTGCGGGGCTCGGCGTTGCGGGGGATGTCGGGGACGACGTGGCGCGGGCGGACCCTGGCGAGGGCGGCCAGCCGCTGGCCGGTGGTCTTGGCGCGGCGGGCGCTCAGGAGCACCTTGCGGAGCTCGTCGTTGACGCCGAGGGGCGCGTCGCTCGCCGTGTCGACACCGCCCGCGATACCCGCGTCGATCTGCCCGAGGGCGATCTTGTTGGCGACGAGGATGACGGCCTCCAGGCCGGTGCCGCACGCCTGCTGGATGTCGTACGCGGGGGTGCGGTGGTCGAGGCCGCTGCCGAGGACGGTCTCGCGGGCGAGGTTCCAGTCCCGGGCGTGTTTCAGCACGGCCCCGGCGACGAACTCGCCCAGCAGCTGCCCGTGCAGGCCGTACCGCTGGAGCAGGCCGTCGAGGGCGGCGCCCAGCATCTCCTGGTTGGAGGCGGTCGCGTACGGGCCGTCGGCGCGGGCGAAGGGGATGCGGTTGCCGCCGACGACCGCGACGCGGCGGGGTGCGGTGGTCATGAGTGTGCTCCTCGGCTCGGCAGTCTCGTTACGTGACCTTGTGTGGAGGCCGGGCTAACTTTACTCTTCGGTAGACTTACTCATCCGTAAGGAGTTGGCAATGGCTGATCGCTACCAGAAGTTCACGACCGGCGGCCCCGGGGGCTTTCTGGCGAAGCGACTCGGCCTGCCGCGCCCCGAGGTGCTCCGCCGCCATCATCCCGGTGATCCGGTGGTTCCGGGCCCGGTCGTGGTCGGCGGGGCCGAGGACGGCCGGCTGCTGAAGTCCGTACGCGCCGTGCTCGAGTCGTGCGCGGCGGAGGTCGTCCCGGAGGCGGAGCGGCCGCATGCGCTGGTCTTCGACGCGACCGGGATCACCTCCAGCGGTGAACTGCGCGCGCTGTACGCCTTCTTCCACGGCCGGATCCGTTCCCTCTCCCCCTGCGGCCGGCTGATCGTCCTCGGTACGCCGCCCGAGCTTTCCCGCTCGGTCGCGGAGGCCACGGCGCAGCGGGCGATCGAGGGCTTCGTCCGCTCGGCGGGCAAGGAGCTGCGGCGGGGCGCGACGGCGCATCTGCTGCTGGTGGCACCGGGGTCGGAGGACGGACTGGAGTCGACGCTGCGCTTCGCGCTGTCGCCGCGCTCGGCGTTCGTGTCGGGGCAGGCGCTGCGGCTGACGGGCCCGGCCTCGGGCGCGCCGGCGGACTGGGAGCGCCCGCTCGCCGGGCGTACCGCCCTGGTCACCGGAGCCTCGCGGGGCATCGGCGCGGTCGTCGCGGAGACCCTGCACCGGGACGGGGCGAAGGTGGTCGTGCTCGATGTGCCGTCCCAGGCGGCGGAGTTGCGCGCGGTCGCCGCCCGGGTCGGCGGTACGGCGCTGGAGCTGGACATCACGGCGGCCGACGCGGGGGAGAAGCTGGCGGCGCACTTCGGGGAGGGCGGGCTGGACGTCCTCGTCCACAACGCGGGCATCACCCGCGACAAGACCCTGGGCCGGATGGACGACGCCCGCTGGGACGCGGTGATCGCGGTCAACCTGACCGCGGTGGAGACGCTCACGGCGCGTCTGCTCGACGCGGGGGTCCTGGCGGACGGCGGCCGTATCGTCTGCACCTCGTCGATCAGCGGCATCGCGGGGAACGTCGGCCAGACCAACTACGCGGCGAGCAAGGCGGGTCTGATCGGGTACGTCGAGTCGCTGGCGCCTACGCTCGCGGACCGGGGCATCACGGTGAACGCGGTGGCGCCGGGCTTCATCGAGACCCAGATGACCGCGGCCGTCCCGCTCTTCATCCGCGAGGCGGGGCGCCGGATGAGCAGCCTGAAGCAGGGCGGCCAGCCGGTGGACGTGGCCGAGACGGTGGCGTACTTCGCCGCGCCGGGCAGCGGGTCGGTGACCGGCCAGGTGCTGCGGGTGTGCGGCCAGGGTCTGCTGGGGGCGTGATGTCGACCGTGTCGAAGGCTCCGGGGCTGGCCGGTCTGTACGTCAGGGCGGTGCTGCCGCGCCGCCGCTCGCGGGGACCGGTCCCCGCGCGGACGCTCAGCTTCCGCGCGCCCGCGCCGGACGCGGGGCAGCTGCGCCGCTACGCCGAGGTGTGCGGTTTCGACCCCGCCGCGGACCGGCTGGCGCCGACGTACCCGCACATCGTGGCGTTCCCGCTCGCGATGCGGCTGATGACGGCGGGGGACTTCCCGTTCCCGGTGCTGGGGTTGGTGCATCTGGCGAACCGGATCGACCAGCTCCGCCGGGTCGCGCCCGCGGAGGCGTTGTCGTACGACGTGTGGATCGACCAGCCGCGCCCGCACCCGAAGGGCCGCACGTTCGACGTCCACGCGACGGCGTCCGCCGCGGGGACGCCGGTGTGGCGGGAGGTCTCGACGTACCTCTCGCGGGGCGGGGGCGGGGGCGGGGGCGGGAGCTCGGGCGAGGGCTCGGGCGAGGGCTCGGGTGGCGCCCCTGGCGGCGCGGAACCCCCGCCGGAGGCCCCGGACTTCGAGGCCCCGACCCTGGACGAGCCCTGGCCCCTCACCCCCGCCACAGGCCGCCGCTACGCCGCGGCCTCCGGCGACCGCAACCCCATCCACCTCCACCCCCTGACAGCCCGCCTCTTCGGCTTCCCCCGAGCGATCGCCCACGGCATGTGGACAAAGGCCCACGCGCTGGCGACCCTGTCGACCGCGGACCTCCTCCCGGAGACCTTCACCGCGGAGGTCACCTTCCGCGCCCCGGCCCTACTCCCGTCAACCCCGCGCTTCCGCGCGGCGCGCACGGGGGAGGGAGTGGCGTTCGAGCTGCGCTCGGGGGAGCGGGAGCACCTGCGGGGGGTCATTGCTGGGGTGGCGGACTGACAAGCGCACGCTGGAGCAGCGTTCGGATACGGGACGACTCATGCGGTGTGGTCCTCCGAGGCCGCCAGGGCCCGTGCGATGCCGGCTCGCGCGGCGGCGACGTCCGCATCGGTGATGCCCGCGTCGACGCCACTCGGCGCAGGAGCGGCTTCGGTCGCGGCGATCGCCGCGTCTATGCCGGCGAAACGGCGCGCCACGATGTCGTCGTCCGCCATCTGCCCCGGTGTTACGTCGATGGCCTCGGGATCCCGGAAGGCTTCGTGCGTCATGTCTCGTCTCCGCCAAATACGCGGCGATGTGCCTCGGTGTGCGGAATGCCCGCGCTCTCACCCCGCTCCTGGTGGGCGCGGTAGGCGGCGAGTGCGCGCAGCTCCTCCAGCTCCAGGACGTCGGCCGGGCTGACCAGAATCGCGATGGTCTGCCCGTGATCGGTGATCGCGACCGGTTCACGTGTTGCGCCGACCATGCGCGCGATGGCGCCGAGACGGGCGCGGGCTTCCACGATCGAGTAGGTCGTCTCCGTCACCCACCACCGTACGGGGGAAGGTCACCGAAGCGTGCCTTCATCGCAGCTTGCCGTCGCCGGAGGGCGCCGGGTCCCGGTCGCGGGTCGCGCCCGGCGCAGCCCGCCTCCCCCGCGCCGTGACGTTGAGGCCCCGAAGCCGTGCCACCTGCGGCAGCATGAGGTGCATGGCAGGCAGCAAGAAGTACTCCGTGAGCCTTCCCGAAGAGCTCGCCGAGACCATCCGCGACCGCGTCGGCCCTGACGGCTTCTCGGCCTACGTGGCCGAAGCCCTCGCGCAGCGGATCGCCGCGGACGGGCTTCGGGAGATCGTCCAGGACTTCGAGACCGACAACGACCCGCTGACGGCCGAAGAGATCACGGCGGCGCGGGCCGTTCTCCGGCACGACCGCGTGATGGGTGCGGGTGGGAGGCAAGCGCCGCTCTGATCAGGCCACCGTGTATTCCGTGTCCCCGAAATCGGCGACCACCCGGAGCCTGCCTCCCAGTGCCTCCACATAGGAGCGCAGCGTTGCGACCTCGGTGCGGTCCGTGTCGCCGTGCTCGATCGCCGAGACTCGTGGGGGCGAGACACCCATGGCCGCGGCTACGTCTCGTTGGGTCAGGGCTTGCTCCTTGCGGACCTCGGCCAGCTTGTACGCCCGCACCTCGGCCATCAGCTGGTCCATCGCGGTCTTCTTCTCCTCGGCGGAGCGCACAAGAAGCCCAGCGGCCGTGCGGCGTTCCCGCGCCCGGCGCTTGGTCTCCTCCCAACCCACGGTACTCATTCGTACTCCCTGGTCTCGAGCTCGCCGACATGCGTCAGATAGCGCTTCTCGGCGACCGGAATGTTGGCCTCGTACCAGCGATTCCAGCTCCCGGCCTTGTCCCCGGCCACCAGCAGGACGGCGCGGCGGACCGGGTCGAAGGCAAACAGGATGCGGATCTCGCTCGACCCGGACGATCCTGGGCGCAGTTCCTTCAGGTGATGCTGCTCAGCGCCTTTGATCCGGTCGACGAGCGGTCTGCCCAGCGTTGGTCCGTAAGCGGCCAGTGCGTCAATAGCGTCTTCCACCTGCTCGGCGCTGTCCCAGTCCCTCTCCGCCAGTTCCATGAACCACTCAGCTACCTCTGAAACGAGGATCACTTCCCATTGAGCCACGGCTTGCAAGTTAATGCAAGCGTTAACCAGGATCCTGGTAATCCAGCAGCATCACCCGTGCGGGGGACCTTGCGGTCGCCCAGCCCCGCAGGCGAGGCGAGTGCTACTCCGCCTCCCGCGCCGCGGAAGGCGGCGCCCACGCCTCGCCGTCGAGGACGTTTCGCATGCCCACCCACACCATGTTCATGAGCCGCACCGTCACCCGCTCCGCCGACTCTCCCGGATGCCGTTCCATCCAGTCCGTCAGGGAATCCGCCGCCCCCACCAGTGCGTGGGCCACGAACTCCGCCTCGCCCGGCGGGAGTTGGGAGCCGTTCATGCCGTGGGCGACCAGCGCGGCGACCGCCGTCATCACCGACGCCCGCTGGCGGTTGACCTCCGCCGCCACGTCGCCGCCCATCTCGGGGGCCTGGCGGTAGAGGACGACCCAGCCGTCGCGGTGGCCCGCGACGAACGCGAAGAACGCCGACAGGCCCGCCCAGAGCTGGGACTCCGCGTCCGGGGCGGCCCCGGCCGCATGCTGGAAGTCCGCCGTGATGCGCTCGCCCTCGCGCCGGATGCACGCGATGAACAGGCCCTCCTTCGAGCCGAAGTAGAGGTACACCATCGGCTTGGAGATGCCGGCCAGGTCCGCGATCTCGTCGACCACCGCCGCGTGGTAGCCGCGCTTGGAGAACACCTGGATCCCCGCGTCGATGATCTGCTGCTCCCGCACCTCGCGGGGAAGTCTCCGCCTGACCTTGTCGCTCACGCTTGCCAGCCTATCCGCCGGGGCAGTAATTTAACTCCACGGTAAGTTTACTCCCGGGTAAGGACTGTCGGAAGGGCAGCAGATGAGCAACGAGACCGGCGCGAACGGCATCGCGGACCTGGACTTCGGATCCGTCTCCCCGCAGGAGTTCGCGCGGATAGTGAAGGGCCTCTCCGGCCGGGAGATCACCGAGATCGCCGCGGACGAGCCGCTGCGCGCCCGCGTCGTAGCCGAGATCTTCGGCCGGATGGGCCGCCAGTTCCGTTCCGACATGGCCGGCTCCCTGAAGGCCCTGGTCCGCTGGAAGATCACCGGCGTCACCGAGCTCGTCTACGAGACGGCCATCGACCACGGCGACATCAAGGTCACCGAGGGCCGCAGCGACGCCGAGCCCCGCACCACGCTCGTCATGGGCGACGAGGCGTTCCTGAAGCTCACCTCCGGCAACGGCAACCCGGTCACCCTCTTCGTCACCCGCAAGCTCAAGATCGCGGGCGACGTCGGCTTCGCCGCCGGGCTGACCCGCTACTTCGACATCCCCAAGGCGTAAGGGAGACGCGACGACATGGCCTTCTCCCTCGACATCGACGAGGACCAGCGCGATCTGCGCGACTGGGTGCACGGCTTCGCCAGGGACGTCGTACGCCCGGCCGCCGCCGAGTGGGACGAGCGGGAGGAGACTCCCTGGCCGGTGATCCAGGAGGCGGCGAAGATCGGCCTGTACGGATTCGAGTCGCTGGCCGACCTCTTCGGCGACCCGAGCGGCATCTCGCTGCAGATCGCGAACGAGGAGCTGTTCTGGGGCGACGCCGGCATCGGCATGGCGCTCTTCGGCACGTCGCTCGCCGTCGCGGGCATCTTCGCCGCCGGTACGCCGGACCAGCTCGCGGACTGGGTGCCGGAGTGCTTCGGCGACGAGAACGACCCGAAGGTCGCCGCGTTCTGCGTCTCCGAGCCGCACGCGGGCTCGGACGTCTCCGCGATGCGGACGCGGGCGCGGTACGACGAGGCGAGGGACGAGTGGGTGATCAACGGCCAGAAGGCGTGGATCACCAACGGCGGCATCGCGAACGTCCACGTGGTCGTCGCCTCCGTCGACCCGTCGCTGGGGGCGCGCGGGCAGGCGGCGTTCATCGTCCCGCCCGGGACGGCGGGCCTGGCCGGCGCGAAGAAGATCAGGAAGCTGGGGCTGCGCGCCTCGCACACGGCGGACGTCTTCCTGGACGACGTACGCGTCCCCGGCAGCTGCCTTCTGGGCGGCAAGGACCGCCTGGACCGCCGCCTCGCGCGCGCCCGCGAGGGGTCCACGTCGAAGGGCCAGGCGGCCATGGCGACCTTCGAGGTCTCCCGCCCCACGGTCGGCGCCCAGGCGCTCGGCATCGCGCGCGCGGCGTACGAGTACGCCCTCGACTACGCCGGCGACCGCGAGGCGTTCGGCCGCCCGATCGTCGAGAACCAGGCGATCGCGTTCTCGCTCGCGGACATCCGCACGGAGATCGAGGCGGTACGCCTGCTGATCTGGCAGGCGGCGTGGATGGCCCGTAACGACAAGGTCTTCGACGCGGCCCAGGGCTCGATGGCGAAGCTCCGCGCGGGCGAACTGGCCGTCTCGGCGACGGAGAAGGCGATCCAGATCCTGGGCGGCGCGGGCTACAGCCGCGAACACCCGGTGGAGCGCATGTACCGGGACGCCAAGATCTACACGATCTTCGAGGGCACGAGCGAGATCCAGCGCCTGGTGATCGCCCGCGCGATCTCAGGCCGCCAGATCCGGTGACACCCCCGGCCGCGGCAGGGGCTCAGGCCGCAGCCTCGGGGCCGACCGGCGTGAAGCGGACGGAGGCGCGGCCTTCGCGCGGGCTGAGATGGATGTCGAGGTCGGCGTCCATGGCTTCCGCCAGCCGCGACAGCAGCGGCAGCGTCGGCGTCGTCCCACCCAGTTCGATCCGGGAGACCCCGGGCTGGGTCATACCGGCCCGCCTGGCCAGCTCGGTCTGCGACAGGCCGAGCTGGGTACGGCGGTCGTAGACCGCCTGCCCGAAGGCACTGGCGCGCGCCGCGCCGAGGTACTCCTCGCTGAAACGCACCTCGTCGGGCACCCGCCAACTGCTGTGGTAACCCTTCGCCATGGATCCCTCCTTCCTGCGGGCGACTTCGTCGAGCCCTCACGAACAGGCCCGGCACCGGACGCATTGCGGGCGCCCGGTGCCGGGCCGTACGGCGTGCGGCGCGGGGGGCCGCACTCATCGAGTGCCGGGGTTGGCGGCGCCTCCGTGACGGCCAGGACGCGTCAGCTTTCCGTGTCCTTCGGGTGGCGGGGCGAGGCGTAGACGAGATGCACGGTGCGCCTTGCCGCGTCCACGAGATAGCGGACCCGCCCACCTGCCGTGACCTCGTACTCCCACTGGGGAAGCGTCGTTCCGCCGAGCACGGCGGTGCCCAGTCGACCGCGCAGCCGGTGCTGCCGATCCGGGTCGGCCAAAGACTCTGGTGCCGTCCGCAGCGCTTCGAAGCAACGCCGGGTGTTGCCGGGTGCGGCAGCGCCCAGCTCTCCCCAGCCCTTCGCGGCTTCGTTCGTCGCGAACCGCAGCCGCCATTCCTTACCGACAGCAGGGGGTGCGACGTCATCGCCGCGTTTCGGCGTCAAGGTGCCGTCACCTCGCCGTGGTCCTCGTCCGGCAGCCTCCGCAGGGCCTCTTCGGCCAGTTCCGGATCGGCCAGGATGCGGGCCGTCGCGCGCCATTCGACGATCGTGCGGTGGAGGTTCGCGTGGACGTCGAGGTCGACAGCGTCCTGGGTGGCGGCGATCAGGTCGGCGACGAACTCCCGGACCTCGTCGGCCGAGAGGTGCCGCATCCAGGGGAAGACGGCCGGGAGGGCGCCTCTTATGGCCCTCGCGCCCTCCGTGCTGGCGATCAGCGCCGCGAGCAGCCGCGCCGTGACCTCGGCCGTCTCGTCCCGCTGGCGGTCGTGGCGCGCGACGGTCAGGTACATGTCCTCGCCGTCGCGGCGCGTTACCTGTACGCGCTTGTTGCGGTCGACCACCTCGGCGACATGCCGCGAGTTCCGGGACAGCTCGGAGAACGACACCGTGGGCGTAGCCATACCTCACGGTAGTTCGGAATACGTTCAGAAGTCAAGCGGGCGGCAGGTTCCGCGATCACGCACGAGCCCCGGGGCCGGGCGCATTGCGGGCGCCCGGCCCCGGGTCGCTGCCGAGGGGCGTCAGCCCTCGTCGTGCGTCGGGGCCACCTCCGCCAGGTGCGAGCGGTTGCGCAGCTCCACCGCGCGCAGGGCCGCCTCCAGGGCGAAGCGGCCCTCCACGTCGTCCACCTCGCTGCCGAAGAGCTGCTCGACGATCCGCAGCCGGTAACGGACCGTCTGCGGGTGGACGTTCAGCAGCTCCGCCATGTGCGCCGCCGTGCCCCGCGTGGTGAGCCAGATCCGCAGCGTCTCCGTCAGGCGGTCCCGCCGGGACGCGGTGAGCCCCGCGAGCGGCGCCAGCCGGCGGTTCGCGATCTGCTCCACCAGCGCCGGGTCCGACATCAGCCACAGCGTGACCAGGTGCTCCTCGCAGTGCACCAGCGGCCCGTCCCGCACCACCCCGGTCTCCGCCAGCCGCAGCACCCGGCGCGCCCAGCGCAATCCGTCGGCCGCCTCGTGCAGCGGCAGGGTCAGCCCGACGCCGGCCAGCGAGTGCGGCACCGCGGCGCGCAGCGCCTCGCGCCGCTGCTCGTCCACCGGCCCCGGGATCAGCGCGAACGGCTGACTGCCCGCCGTATCGCACAGGACGTCCCCGCCCAGCCTGGCCGGAGCCTGCGCCTCGCCCCGCAGCGCGACGGGGGTGACCGTCTCCGGCAGCGGCCACTGCGCCCGTTCCGCCAGCGCCCCGATTGCGCCGGCGGACATGGGCGTGTCCGACACGAGCAGCCGGGCCAGCCGGCGGCGTGCGCCCTCCCGCTCCTCGGAGGTCCTGGACAGGGCCTCCAGGTATCCCTCGCGGGCCAGCAGGGACAGCTCGTCGATGTACGCGAACAGGGCGTCCGCGAAGACGATCATCACCTGGGAGGAGATGCGGTGCCGTTCGCCGACCTTCATGGCCCGGCGCCAGGCGACCCGCCCGCCGATGCGGTACGCGGCCTGTAACGAGTCCAGACTGCGCCCCTCCTGGGCCTCGAAGCGGCCCAGCATGCGGTGTACGTCGTCGAACTGGCTGGTCGCCGCCTGCGGGGCGGCGACCCGTTCGGTGAAGCCGTCGAGCGACCGCTCCACCCCGGTTCTCAGGGCCCGGTCATAGGCGGACCCCCTGGCGTGCGCGTACTCCGGGAGTGCGCGGCGTATCTCATCAAGGATCTCCTTGAACAAGCTCGGCAGCTCCGGCCGGATGACCGCCGCCAGTTGCTGGGGCAGCGGGGGCGGGTCTGCGAGCGGAGGCGTGCGTGTTGCGGACTGCATACGGCGAACCCCTCACCTGACCGGCCGTAACGCAGGCGGCGGCAGGGCCGTGGTAGGGGCACGGCCGATGGACCACGCGCGCCGGTCGGCAGCTAGGCGTGTTTGACCTGGGGTGTTGCTGGCGTGGGGGGAGAGCAGCAGCGACCCCAGAGCGTGACCTGGAACACACGTTGCATCGTTAACGTTAGAACAATTGGCGTATGCAGGCACTCCCCGTGCACGCGCTTTCCTAAGCGGGTTTGACAAACTGCCCGGTAGAACGGCCGTAGGGTCCGGTCCTGTTGCTGAGGGGCGCGTCAGTCCGACTCCGCGCCCCGCCCCTCCTTCAGGAACTGGGCCCGCAGCGCCACCTCGATCGCGAACCGGCTCTCCGGCTGCCGCAGCCGCTCGCCGAAGGTGTGGCCGAGGTTGCGCATCCGATAGCGGACGGTCTGCGGGTGTACGTCGAGTTCGCCGGCGATCTCGGCCGCCGTGCCCCGGGTGGTGAGCCAGACGCGCAGGGTGTCGATCAGCCGCTCCTGCCGCATCGGCGTGAGGTCGGTGAGCGGTTCGAGTTCGCGCCGGGCCAGCTCCTCCACCAGCGGGAGGTCGGAGAGCAGCAGGAGCGTCACCAGGTGCTCCTCGCTGTGGAGTACGGGTGTCCGCTCGACGACGCCCGCGTCGGCGAGGGCGAACAGCCGCCGCGCCCAACGCAGGGAGTCGTCCGACTCGGACAGGGCCACGGTCAGGCCGATCACCGCCCGCCGCCCGGTGAGCGCGGTGCGCAGCATGGACAACCGCCGGTCGGTCACCGGCCCGGGGATGAGCAGATGCGGCTGGGGGTCGTCGTCCTCGATGAGGATGTCCTCGTCCAGCACCGCGCGGTCCACGGCCCGCCCGTGGCCGAGCGCGACGGGGGTGGCCTCGTCGGGGAGCGGCCAGCCGGCCGTCTCGGCCAGTTCGGCCACGGCGGGATGGGCGGGGGTCGAACCGCCGGCCAGGACGAGCCGCAGCAGCCTGCGCCGCAACGAGCCGATCTCCTCGTGGGGTTCGGCCTGCGCCTGGACGTAGCCCTCGCGGCACAGCGCCTCGATCTCGTCGATGTACGCGAAGACGGTGTCCGCGAAGATGGCGATGATGGTGGGCGAGAGGTTGTAGCGGGAGGCGAGCGACTTCGCCCGCCGCAGGGAAACCCGCGCGCCGATCCGCAGCGCCATGCGCAGGAAATGGAAACTGCGCCCTTCGTACGCCTCGAACCGCCCCAGTTTCCGGCACATCTCGTCGCGCCGGGTGGTGGAGGCGGTGGGGGTGGCGACGTGCTCAACGAACGCGGAGAGGTTGCTTTCGATGCCCTCCTGTACGACGCGGCCGTACGGGCCGTCGAGCAGGTCGCTGTACTCGGGAATTGCCCGCCCGATTTCCCGCGATATCTCGGTGATCAGGCTCGGTAATTCCGGCCGCATGATGGCGGCCATTTCCTGCGGCAGCGGTTCGGGCGGCTGTGCCAGCGCGGCGGACGGGTGTGGTCCCGGCATTGTCTCTCCTCCGCCGCAGAGCGGTCCGGCCGGCGGCGGTGTGGTGGACGGTGGTGGTGTGTCGATCGGGGCAGGTCGGGGTATCGGGCCGCTTGACCACGGTTCTTCCATGGCCGGCGGTGGGGCGTCGGGGCGGCCGGGGTGACGCCGATCAGCATGGCGGCATGGCGGGCGTTCGGGCAGAGGTTCGCAGCAGATTGCGCACTTGGCGACAAACCCTGGAAGCGGAATGTTGCTCCGGTGACAAGGAATTACCCCTCGGTAAGAATCATGACCCCATCTCCGGCAGGGGCGTTGCGTTCCCAGGTTACTTGCCCGTAGTGTCCGTGAGCGCTGGAAGTCAGGTTGCTTGGCCCGGTGTTATCCGGAAAGCGTAGCGCCTCGCTGTCGCGGAACGTCGCAACCGCGGGGCTCGGTTTCAACGGCTTCGTCGAGATTCTGTGTCGGGCGAGCCGGGAGTAGTCCAGGAAGGGCGCCAAGAAGGAATGTCGGCAGGCGGTCAGAGTCTTTCGGGTTCGGGACACCGAAAGCCGCCGCCAGGACTTGGAACTCGACTTTGGAGGAACCCATGCGTAAGACCAGGCGCATCGCAACTGTCGTCGGAGTCGCAGCAGGCGCGGTCGCCTTCCTGGCGCCGTCGGCGTCCGCGGCGCCCACCAACTGGACGATCTCCCCGTCCGGTGCCAACTTCACGGCCTCGGCAGGCACGACCACCTTGACGGACGACCTCGGGAACCAGATCACCTGTGCCTCGTCCAGTGCGTCCGGCGCGCTCAAGTCCTCGCCGCAGACCGGTAACCCGGCGACGCTCGCAACAGTTACCGCCGCGGCGTTCAACACGCCGTGCAACGGGCCGCTCGGCAGTACCTGGACGGTGAGTACCGGAACCCCGAGCTGGAACATCAAGGGCACCGACTACACCCCCGGCGGCGGCGACAACGGCACCGGGCTCGTCACGGGCTTCCTCGACAACATCGTCAGCGTGCACCTGACTGGCGACACCATCATCGGTTCGTGTGAGTTCGATGTGTCGGGGTCCGTGGACGGTACCTACCACAACCCGGGCCCCGGCGGCTCGAACGGCAAGCTCAAGGTGGCTGACGCGGGGCTGCACCACCTCACGATCAGCAACAAGACCGGCCCCGCATGCAGCATCGTCGGTGACACCGCGACCTTCGCCGGCGACTACACGGTGCTGTCGGGCTCGACCTCGCCTGTGATCACGGGCAGCTGACAGCGAGCGCCGCTCGCTGAGGGTGGCACTCGGTTCAAGGCGGTGGCCGACCACGGGTGTGGTCGGCCACCGCGCTTCGTGTCCCGCTGTTCCCGGGACTGCTCACTTTTTGACAACGCGGTTGTCGGCAGATGAGCAAACCGCACGCCAGACGTAGTCACCTACGCGACACATTCCTAGACTCCCGCCGATGGGCGAGACGATCGCCGTGGAGGATTCATGGCACTAGCACGCACCCGGCCCGGCACATGCGGTTGGTCTCGCCGTGCCATTGTGCGAGCAGCCCCGGTCGGAGCGGCGTTCCTGCTCGTGGGGGCGATCCCCGGTACGGTCGCCGCCGCCGCAGACCACGGGGAGCGCACCTGGACCGTTTCGCTGCCCTACGAGTGCACGTTGCCGTCCGGTACCTACGACGCGCACGTCGCAGTGACCGCGACCCTGCCACGTACGGTCTCGCCCGGCGAGCAGATCAAACCGACTGACGTCGCGCTCGATGTCAGCCTGCCGGCGTACGTCCTCACGGGGGGCGACGGGACCGCCCCGGACTCCGCCGCCGTTGCGAGCGGTACGGCGGAACTCGACGTCGCGATGACGCAGGAGGGCGCCGCAGGCAAACCGACCATCGCCCCCTGGCGGAACCTGGCCATTCCTGAGACGCAGCTCCCGTCCAAGGGCGACGCCGTGTTCGGCGCGCGGGGCGATGTCCCGTGGGTGTCCAGCGGATCCCGTGGCGATCTCACGCTCACCGTTGGCGAGGTCCGGCTCGTTCTCGGCGTCCGCGCTTCAGGGGCGGACGCCGAGAACACCTCAGAGACCGCGGAGACTGCAGAGGCGGACACGGAGACTGACGTGCGCTGCGCACTCGCCCCGGACACTCAGGCCACCCTGGCTGTGGTGTCCGTCGGACCCTCCACGTCGGCAAAGGGAGAGGTCGGCTCTCCACCGGACCAGCCGCGCGTCTCCGGGGAAACCGCCCCGGACGATGTGCAGCCGAACGCCGCACCGCCCTTCGAGGACCCGGGCAAGGGGTGCACGGTACTCCGAGTGATCGAACCCGGCCCCAAGCCGCTTGCACACGGATACCTTGCCGGGTACGCGAACGCGGCGAAGCTGGGCAGTGCGGTGTTCCTCCAGGAGCCGGCACATCTGGTCGACATTGACCTGCTCACCCGTTTCGAAGTGCTCCTCTGTAACGGCAAGGTTGCAACTCGTTACTACGCGCGGGGCAGGATTTCCGACGAACAGGGAAGGTCGCAGTTCCCGCCGGCTCGGGCCACCATGCTGACCTATGGCTTCATGCCGACGACTGCCACAGTCGAGCTGATCGTGGACGGTCCGGTCAACATCACGGCGTACCCTCTCCTCGTGGCTGGGGTGCAGCACGAGACGGTGATATCCGACGCCAAGGTGTGGATTCGCATCTCGGATGTCAAGGTGAACGGCGTAAAACTCGATGTGGGCCCCAATTGCCGCACCGTCCGGCCGATGGACCAGCGGCTGGTGGGGAAGGGCGGCGTGGACGGGGCCACCCATCAATCCTTCGGTTACACGGTGACCAATGGGGGACCCCTGACCGGGTGGGCCGATATACCGCCGTTCTCGGGCTGCGGGGTCCATGAGGATCTGGACAACGTCTTCACGTCCGCCCTCTCCGGACCCGACAACTTCACGAAGTTGACGCAGGCGCCCCTGTGCGCCACAGAGCCCACCAGCCCGAACAACCGCTACTGCCCGGACCCACCGCGTCCGGACCCGCAACGCTGATACCGATCAGCAAGCGTGTGCTCCCGACCGGCTCGGACGAGCTGACCGGGAGCACACGTTAGTCCGGACCGGGAAGTGGTTCAGCCCACGACGGCGGAGTGCCAGAACTCCGAGAGCTTCTGGCCCGCGGTCGGTGCCCAACTCGACGGCACGTACAGGCTGCTCACGTACGTGGACGCGCTGTTCATGACCAGACTGTTGTTACCGGACGCCGACGGCAGTCCGGTCTTCGCGTTCACGGCGAGATCGATCAGGCCAAGGAGGCCGCAACCGCTGGCTCCGGGCACCGCGAAGTTGCTGTCACCCTGGTTGGCGCCTGTCGCGTCGATCCGGCTCATGTCCGGGAAGGGTGTTTCCAAGTTCAGGGTGCCGTTGCCGTCGAACCGCTGAGTGCGGAAGGCCGGCTGGGTGAGGTTCGCCGGGGTCAGCAGCACCGGGTTGGAGGTCGTACCGATGTAGCAGTTGTCACTCAGGAACGGGTTCTCCAGGTGGATCCGCACCGGGATGGTCACGATCGGCTTGCCCGAGGAGACGCCGTTGGCGAGGCTGAAGTCCCGCGGGGCCCCGACGGATTCCACCGTGGCGTCGATGCGATTGAGTGTTCCGTTGGTGATGCCGTCGCAGATGGCGGAGACCAGCGGGATGTCGCTCGGGCACATGAGCCCCAGCAGACCGCCGGGCACGGTCGCCGTGTCGGCGATCAGCGCGCCGCCCGCCGGGGCGACCACCTGGGTGGTGCCGTCCGACTTCCGGACCACACCGATCTGGAGGTCTGTCGCGCCGGTGGCGACTACGGTGCTGCCGAGCTTGATGGAGCCGCTGCCCGAACTCGAACTGACGCACAGACCGGTCGCGTTCACACCGTCGGCGGCAAGCATGGCGGCATTGTCGACGGGGCAACGCGAGAAGGGACTCCACAGCCCGTTCAGGGTGGCGGCGTTTGCGGGCGGCGCGCCTATCGCAAGAAATGCGGCGGACGCGCCGAGCGTCGCGACGAGAGACATCCGCGCGTGTCGGAATTTGCCATTCCGTCTCATGTTCCATCCTTTCGAGACCGGCCATCGGGTTCGGCCGCAGTGGGCCGCGTCGACATGATGGCCGAGATCACGGCGTGCGTATATTACTGTGCCGTAATTTGTGTTCTCTGGAGCATTTCTGGAATGGCAGTTGTTACACGGATGAGTATCCGGCTTACGTCCCGGTGATCACGGGGGAGACGGTGCCCACGAGCACGGAGTACGTGCCGCTGAGTTCGAAGGTGTCGCTGACGACGGCGCATCCGCTGCCTGTCTTGTTGGACACCGCCAGCTGGTTCCCGGAACCCCCCGCACTCAACACGAGGGTGCCGTTGGAGCCTCCCGCGGTCGGGTTGTCGTAGTCGGCGTCCACGGCTCCCGACAGGTCGAATTCGCAGGTGCCGATGATGCTCTCGATGGTGACGTGCACGGATATGTTGTTGAGGAACCCGACCGCCAGCCCCGTCCCGTGGCTACCGGCGCCGGGCGTGTAGTCGGAGGCGTACCAGCGCCAGTTGACGTGGTTGACGGTCACTATGATCGTGCTGCCGAACGGCCCGCTGCACGGGGGCTGGATGCTTATCGTGGTGAAGTCCGCGATGAGGGCGGGGCTGCCGGGTTGCGGTGAGGGACCGGAGGGTCCGGACATGGAGAGTTCGGGGCAGGTGATCTGATCACCGCCCGTGCCCGTCACGGTGATCGGGCAGGTGACCGTGACACTGCCTGTGGGTGTGATCGTCCACTGCGTCGGCGCTGCGGACGCCGACTGGGCGGCGAGGAGGACTGCCGCAGCGGCGGCTGCGATCGCTGTTAACGCATTCTTGATCCTTCGCATTTGGAGCGGCTCCAATCGCTCGTTCGGTCAGATGGGCTTTCAACCAGGAGCGGCTGGAGGCGACTGTAGAGCTGTGCTTTGGGCGCGACAAGGAACTGTCCGGCTATTGCGAAACGATCTCCATGCGGGCGATGAATGGCCGGCCCGCACACCGAAGTGCCTCGCGGCCACTATTGGAAAGTGCGCAATTTTGCGCAGAAAACGCCAGCGACGCTGCCGCGGAAGTGCAGTCGGGTGCGGGTAGGTGACTTGGCGTAGTTCGCGTCGTTCACGCCGATCGTGGGGCGGGAATCCGGCGCCCGGGCAGGGTTCGTCGTAGTGCGGCCGCGTGGGAGGTTGCCGATACGGACAGCGCGGGTGCCGTTGGGGTGGCGGTCGGGGTGATGCCCGCGCAGGTGCTGCAGATGCCGGTGGGCTGGTTGCGGGGGAGTGGGTCGCGGCACTCGGCGCATTCCGGGAGTGGGGTGGCTGGGGCCGCCGGGTCCCTGCGGAGGCGGGGTTTGGGGAGCTTGCGGGTGAGGCGGTTCGCCAGGAGGTGGCGGGGTGAGTGGATCACCCTGGGCAGGCCCGAGGTGAGGGCTGCGCGGAGTTCTGGTTCGGTGCAGCCGTGGTCGACCCATGTGGCCGCCAGGGGAGCGAGCGTGAGGGCGTCGGCCGGGGCGAGGGTGAGTCTGGGTTCCGTCGCGGTGATGCGGGTGAGGAGCGCGGCTGCCCGGGTCTGCTCCGGGGTGGGTTCCGGCTCGGCTTCTGGGGTCTTGCGCGTCGGCCGTTCGGGCGCCTCGCCCGCCCACCCTTCGGGTGATTCGGGCTTCGTCGCGGCCGGCGGCGGGGTGGGAGGTTTTTCATCCCGGGTTTTCAACCCCGTAGGGGACGTGCCTGGTTGTCCGTCTGCCGCATCACCGGTTCCCGCCGGCAGGGGAAGCGGAGAGCCGGTGGGGCGCGGTACGTCCGAGACGTACGTCCAGGTCGTGATGTAGCCGGTGTCCGGGTCGCGGTCGGTGACGCGGTGGTAGTAGCCGGCCGCAATCAGCTCGTTCATCGCCTTGGCGACGCCGCGTCGGCCCAGGTGCGGGTGGTTGTCGGCGAGGGTGCGGACATCTTCGCGGGAGCCGTCGGGGAGGGAGAGCAAGTAGGCGAGCAGTCCACGGGCGGTGAAACTGAGCCGGTTGTCCCGGAGGACGTCGTTGCCGAGGACCGTGAAGGAGCGCGTGCGCGCGCTAAGGTGGATACGCATCGAAGGGTCCTTTTCCTTCTTCGGTGTCAGACCCCGGGGTGTTGGCGCACCGCCGGGGTCAATCTGTGAGCTTGTGACTGCGGAGCGTAGCGGCTCGACCGATCAACTTCCAGGCGTGGCCAGGGCCTTGCACTCAGCGATGCGCGGGCCGGGCGGCCTGTCACTCGTCCCGGTACGGATCCCTAAGCCGCAGGAGTCTGTTCGCCGTCTCCAGGACCTCCGACGGGTACGCGTCGCCGGGGAGGTAGAAGCGGCCGCGGGTGCGTCGGACTGCCTGGAGGAGGCCGGCTTCCGTCAGGTCCTGCAGGTCCCTCTGGGCCTGCTTGGCGGACAGGCCCTCCGCGCGCTGGTAGCGCGAGCGGCGGACACGCCAGCGAGAGCGACATCGTGCAGCGCGGTGATCTGGCGAAGCGGATCCAGGGTGCCGCGTCCCTGTCTGGTGACCAGACCGGGCCGCCGGTCAGCGCGAGCACTTTGTAGAACTCCCAGGTGTTGCCCGGCCTGCCCAGCCATTCCTCGATCGAGCTGAACTCCGGTGCCAGGATGCCTTCCCGGGAGATGAGCAGTGTCTGGACGGAGCGGGACATGCGTCCGTTGCCGTCGGGCCAGGGGTGGATGCAGACCAGGCTGAGGTGGGCCATGGCCGCCCTGATCAGCGCCGGTCGGTCGAGGTCGCCCTCGTTCAGCCAGTCGATGAACTCCGCCATCAGGCCGGGGGCCAGCTCCCCGTCGGGCGCCGTGTAAGCGGCGATTCGGGGGTTGGCTGGATCAGTCACGTACATCGCGCCGCGACGCCACTGGCCGGCCTTCCGGCTGCCGTGATGGCCCTGGAGCATCCAGTGCAGTGCGTTGAGCTGGCCTTTGCTGTAGGAGAAGTCCGGTGCGTCGTGCAGGGACTGGATGTACGTCATCATCTGCTGGTAGGCCAGGGTCTCGGCCTTGTTCTCGTCGGAGGCGTCCACGTCCTGTTCGCCGTCCAGAAGGTCCTCGACGTCGCGGGAGTCCAGTCGGTAGCCCTCGATGCTGTTCGACGCGGCGATGGCGTCGGCGGTGAGGGCTTGGCGCAGGCCCTGCTGCCGCTTCAGCGGCACGTTCCGGACCTGGTGCCGCAGGTCGCTGCGCATGGCGTCGATCGCGCCAAGGACGCGTTCGTCGGCCGCGCTGAGGTGGGGGGTCTCGAAGAGCATGTCCCCATGGTGGCCACATTGCGATGCGTTGGCTCGCCCGTGCTCTGGAACGAGGTCCACGGCGTCCTCGGGCGGGAAGCGGTGGAGTGGTGACCGGGAAGTGGGTGGCGTCATTCCGCACAAACCCCCTATCGCGAGCGATCTTGTAAATGGCACGATTAGGGCGGCGTACACGCCATTTCTCGTCATCCGATGAAAGTGTGACCGTCAACAGATGCGCATATCCCTCGGCCCGGCCCACCGCACCGCCGGTGCGGCCGTGCTCTCCCTGGCGGCCGCCGTCAGCGGGCTCGTCTTCCCCTCCACCGCGCACGCGGCCGTGACCTGCTCGGCAGGCGTGTGGAAGGCGCAGTACTTCGCCAACACCACCCTCTCCGGCACTCCCAAGGCCACCGTCTGCGATTCCGCCATCTCCGAGAACTACGGCTACGGCGACCCCTCCGGTGTGACCCTGCCGAGCAACTACTTCGGCGTCCGCTGGAGCACCACCCGTAACTTCGGCTCGGGCGGCCCCTTCGATCTGAGCGTCGCCGTCCAGGACGGCGCCCGCGTCTACATCGACGGCTACAAGAAGATCGACCTGTGGCGCAACGTCAGTTCGACGCAGAAGAAGACCGTCCGCCTCACCATGCCGCGCGGCACTCACACCCTGCGTGTGGACTTCGGCGCCTTCACCGGCACCGCCAACATCGCGTTCAGCTACAAGCCGGTCATCAGCTCCACGTACGACAAGACGGCCCCGCTGGCCCCGGTCGGCGTGAAGGCGGGCTACTCGGCGTCCACCCTGAAGACGACCCTGTCCTGGTCCCGCAACTACGAGATGGACCTGGCCGGTTACCGCGTCTACCGGCGCCCCGCCGGCACCACCACCTGGAGCCTGCGCAACTCCACCCTGATCACGGGCACCTCCTTCACCGACGCACCCGCGGCCACCGGCGCCACCTACGAGTACGCCGTCCGCGCGGTCGACCGTGTCGGCCTCGCCTCCGCGCTGTCCGCCGTGGTGCGCGTCGTCAGCGCCGACAGGACGGCCCCCGCCGTGCCCACCGGGCTCACGGCCCTGTACGACCCGACCGCCGGCGTCCGGCTCTCCTGGACCGCGGTGAGCGGGGCGAGCTCCTACGAGGTGCAGCGGGCCCTCGCGCCCGAGGGGCCGTTCGCGCCCGTCGGCTCGCTCACGCAGACCCCCGCCCTGACCGACCCGTCCGCCCTCGTGGGCACGACGTACTACTACCGGGTGCGGGCCAAGGACAGCGCGGGCAACGCCTCCGCGTACTCCGTGCCCGTCCAGCTCGACGCGACCGAGGCCAAGCCGCTGCCGCCGTCGAGCGTCTCCGCCAACGGCTGGGTCGACCGCAACACCGTCGGCTGGAAGTACGACGGCGACGCGACCCACCGCTTCCACGTCTACGCCGCCGCGTCGGCCACCGGCCCGTGGACCCGGCTGACCGACACCCCGGTCACCGGCCCGGCGTACGAGGACTACGCGGCGCCCGTCGGCGAGGTGCGCTACTACAAGGTCAGCACGGTCACGACGCGCGGCACGGAGTCGGACCTGTCCGCGACGGCCTCGGCCACCCGCACCGGCGACACCACCCCGCCGCACATGCCGTACGGCCTGGACGCCTGGGACGCCACCGACGGCGTGCACATCTCCTGGACGCCCAACACCGACGACACGGACCACTACCTCGTCCTGCGCAAGCCGATGTTCGGCGCGTGGGAGGAGATCGCCACGGTGTGGGGCGACAAGTACGTGGACACCGCCACCCCCGTCGACGTGCAGTTCGGCTACACCGTCCGCGCCGTCGACGCGGCCGGCAACGTCTCCCCGCTGCCCGAGCCGGGCTACGGCACGGTCTACGGCAAGCGCCTCCCGGTCTACGAGAAGCCGGCCGCGCCGGCCTCGGTGACCGCGACGGCCGAGAACGGCGACGTGAAGGTGGAGTGGACCGCGAGCACGTCGACCGACGTGGCCGGCTACTACGTCTACCGCACCACCGGCACCGACCCCGCCTCGGCCTACTCGGTCTCCCCGCTCCTCACCGGGACGACGTTCACGAACGAGGACGTGCCCGCCGGCAAGACCTGGCGCTACGTGGTGCGCGTCGTCAGCACGCACAGCCAGTGGTCCGACTTCTCGCCGATGGCAGAGGTCACCGTCCCCTGCCCGGTCCTCACCGGACCGCCCACCCCCCGGATCACCGGAGGCGGCCGGGGCGCGGACTACGCCCAGATCAACTGGGAGGCCGGCGCGTGCGACCAGGGCGCGACCGTCTCGTACAACGTGTACCGGTCGACGTCCAGCGCTGACGTCTTCACCCCTGAGCACCGCATCGCCACGGGCGTGACGGCACTGACGTACACGGACCCCGGTCTGGCGCCGGCGTACTACTACTACGTCGTCACGGCCGTGGCCGCGGACGGGACCGAATCGGCCCCGCAGGCCTCGCCGTTCGGGATCTCGATGATGGCGCCGTAACGCCTCACCCGATCCCTCGGCCCCCGCCGCCCGGACGCTCTCACGTGTCCGGGCGGCGGGGGCCTTTGCGTTGGATGACAAATCGACAAAGCCGGTGTGTCGCCTTGTACCCCATCCGCCGCCCCGCGGTGCACGGGTACCGGCGGGGAATTACTCACTTTTGGATGAGGTGCCTCCCCGAATCACTCGCGCCGCGACAACGAATTACGCGCCTTCGGTAGTCCCTCGAATTTCTCGGAAACGACTATTGCGCGCCTGGTTACCCGTGCGTAACGTCCCCTTCGCGAAGCCCTGTCGGGGGTTCGCGGCCCGCCGTGTCCCCCTCCGCGGCCTGTTCCGTGCTGCCGTCTGCCGGGCGACGCAGCCTCCATCCAGCGGTCCGCCGCAACGTGTTCCGATCGAAGGGATGCACCCATGCACCACCTGTCTGCGCACCCAGCGCCGACTGTGCGCGGCCGCCCCGGACTGCGGGCCCCGCGGCTCCGGCGGACTCCCGGTCCTACCGACGAGCGGCCTGTTTGCTCAGCCCGGGACAACGCCCCGGGGGCTTTTTGTCATTCGATGACAATGGACGCTCCCGACCCCTGCGCAATTCCGTCCGCTGTGCTGAGATTTGGCCCGCAGATCGTCAGGGGGATATGACATGGGCATCGAGGTCCAGGTCGAGGGGATCACGAAGTCCTTCGGCCGGCAACGGGTGTGGGAGGACGTGTCCCTCACCCTGCCCGCCGGGGAGATCAGCGTCATGCTCGGCCCCTCCGGCACGGGCAAGACCGTCTTTCTGAAGTCCCTCATCGGGCTGCTCAAGCCCGAGAGCGGGCGGGTCATGGTCGACGGCGTCGACATGGTCAACAGCCGGGAGCGGGACGTCTTCGAGGCCCGGAAGAAGTTCGGGCTGATGTTCCAGGACGGGGCCCTCTTCGGGTCGCTGTCCCTCTTCGACAACATCGCCTTCCCGCTGCGTGAGCACACCCGCAAGCGCGAGTCCGAGATCCGCGAGATCGTGCTGGAGCGGATGGACATGGTCGGCCTCATCGGGGCCGAGGGGAAGCTGCCCGGAGAGATCTCCGGCGGTATGCGGAAGCGGGCGGGGCTCGCGCGGGCGCTCGTGCTCGACCCCGAGATCATCCTGTGCGACGAGCCCGACTCGGGGCTCGATCCCGTACGGACCGCCCACATCTCGCAGTTGCTCGTCGATCTCAACGCCCAGATCGACGCGACGATGCTGATCGTCACGCACAACATCGACATCGCCGAGACCGTCCCCGACAACATCGGCATGCTCTTCCGCCGCAACCTCGTCACCTTCGGGCCCCGCGAGGTGCTGCTCACCAGTCGTGAGGCCGTCGTCTCCCAGTTCCTCAGCGGCAGTACGTACGGTCCCATCGGGATGTCCGAGGAGAAGGACGCCGCCGCCCTCGCCGCCGAGCAACTCAACGGCGACAACGGCTGGCAGCCCCGCGAGATCGTCCCCCAGCTCGAGCCCTCCGCCGGGATGCCCGCCCGCCAGGCCGTGTTCCGGCGCCGCGAGCGCGTGCTCGGGCTGATGGGTCAGTTGCCGCCGGCCGCGCGGGACGCGATCGCCGCCAGCCTCGCACGGCCTGGCACGGCACCCGCCCCCGCGACCCCGACCATGCCGGACACCCCCGTAGGCCCGCCGCCGTACCCGATCCACCCGCCGGCCCCCGAGGCGGACACCGTGCGCATGCCCGAGGTCCCGCCCTCCGCCGTCCTGCCCCCGGTCACCTGGGGCCGGGAGGGTGAGGGCCAGTGACCGCCGCCATCCCCCCGGCCGCGATGCCCGGTGAGGAGCCGGCGCCGGGACAAGCGCCGGAACCCGCCGCGCCCAAGAAGGCCGAGGCGCCCCCGCAGCCCGTCCCCGGCCTCGGCGCCCTCCGCGAGACCGGCAAGCTGTTCGCGCTCGCCGTGTCCGTCGCCCGGCTCATCTTCAAGCGGCCGTTCCAGCTGCGGGAGTTCGTCGAGCAGTTCTGGTTCATCGCCAGCGTGACGATCCTGCCCGCCGCCCTCGTCTCCATCCCCTTCGGCGCCGTCATCGCACTCCAGGTCGGCTCGCTCACCGAGCAGTTCGGCGCGCAGTCCTTCACCGGCGGCGCCAGCGTCCTCGCCGTCATCCAGCAGGCGTCGCCGCTCATCGTCGCCCTGCTGATCTCCGGCGCCGGCGGCTCCGCCATCTGCGCCGACCTCGGCTCGCGGAAGATCCGCGAGGAGCTGGACGCCATGGAAGTCATGGGCGTCTCGCCCGTCCAGCGGCTCGTCGTACCGCGCGTGCTCGCCACGATGGGCGTCGCCGTGCTCCTCAACGGGCTCGTCTCCGTCGTCGGCACCCTCGGCGGCTACTTCTTCAACGTCATCATGCAGGGCGGCACCCCGGGCGCGTACCTCTCCAGCTTCTCCGCCCTGGCGCAGCTGCCCGACCTCTACATCAGCGAGATCAAGGCCCTGATCTTCGGCTTCATCGCCGGGATCGTCGCCGCCTACCGCGGCCTCAACCCCCGCGGCGGCCCGAAGGGTGTCGGCGACGCGGTCAACCAGTCCGTCGTCATCACCTTCCTCCTGCTCTTCCTCGTCAACGCCATCCTGACCTCCATCTATCTCCAGATCGTCCCGCCGAAGGGAGGCTGAGCGAGCGATGGCCCTGCTGGAACGGGACCCGGCGGCGCAGCCGCTGCCACCGGAGCCCCCGCAACCACCCGACGCGCCCGAACGCCGCCGCGTCGACCTCGACCGCTATCTGCGCTGGCTCGACCTCGCCGGCGACCAACTGCTGTTCTACGTCCGCGCCCTGTTGTGGATACCGCGCACCCTGCGCCGCTATCTGAAAGAGGTGCAGCGGCTGCTCGCCGAGGTCGCCTTCGGCAGCGGCGGGCTCGGCGTCATCGGCGGCACCATCGGCGTGATGTTCGCGATGACCCTGTTCACCGGCACAGTCGTCGGCCTGCAGGGGTACGCGGCGCTCAACCAGATCGGCACCGCTGCCTTCACCGGCTTCGTCTCCGCGTACTTCAACACCCGTGAGATCGCACCGCTGGTCGCCGGGCTCGCCCTCTCCGCCACCGTCGGCGCGGGCTTCACCGCCCAGCTCGGCGCGATGCGCATCAACGAGGAGGTCGACGCGCTGGAGGGCATGGGCGTGCGGTCCATGCCGTACCTGGTGACGACCCGGATCATCGCGGGTGTGGTGGCGATCGTGCCGCTGTACGGGATCGGGCTGCTCAGCTCGTATCTGGCGTCCCGCACCATCACCGTGGTCTACAACGGCCAGTCCACCGGCACGTACGACCACTACTTCAACCTCTTCCTCTCACCGGCCGACGTGCTGCTGTCGATCCTCAAAGTGCTGATCTTCAGCGTGATGGTGATCCTCGCGCACTGCTACTACGGCTTCCGCGCCACCGGCGGCCCCGCCGGCGTGGGGGTGGCCGTGGGCCGGTCGGTGCGGACCGCCATCGTCCTGATCGCGCTCACGGACTTCTTCCTGAGCCTGGCGATCTGGGGCACCACGACGACCGTGAAGGTGGCCGGATGAGCACGCACGTTCTCGGCCGCCGCGCCGCCGGGCTGGTGTTCCTGCTGGTCCTGGCGCTGCTGGTGTGGCTGTCGGTGGCCATCTACAACAAGGACTTCCAGGACTCCGCGACCGTCACCGTCGAGACCGCCTCCGTCGGCAACGAGATGCACCCCTACGCCGAGGTCAAGATGCGCGGTGTCGTCGTCGGCGAGGTACGGAAGATCGACGCCGACGCGGACGGCGACGGGGCGCGGCTGACCCTGGCGATGAAGCCCGGCACGCTGGGCGACATCCCGGCGGACGTCACCGCGCAGATGCTGCCGACCACCCTCTTCGGTGAGCGGTACGTGGCGCTGGTCCCGTCCGACACGGCGGCGGTCGGCGACACGCTCACCGCCGGGGCCGTCATCCCGCAGGACCGCAGCGCCAACGCCATCGAGCTGGAGCAGGTGCTCAGCGACGTACTGCCGCTGCTCACCGCCGTAAAGCCGGACCAGCTGTCCGCGACGCTCACCGCGCTCGCCGACGCGCTGAAGGACCGGGGGCAGCAGCTCGGCGAGACGCTCGTCCAGCTCGACGCGCATCTGAAGAAGCTGAACCCCAACCTGCCCACGCTGAACGAGGACATCAAGCGGCTGGTGGAGTTCAGCCAGCTGTACGCCGACGCCGCTCCCGACCTCGTCCAGGCGCTCGGGGACGCGACCACCACCAGCGCCACCATCGCCGAGAAGAGCGACGGGCTGGTCACCGCGTACGGGGCCGCGACCGCCTTCGCGCAGGACCTGGAGCTGTTCTTGGAGCAGAACGAGGACAACATCATCCGGCTCGGCGAGTCCAGCCGCCCCACGGTGGAGCTGATGGCCCGCTACTCGCCGGCGTTCGCCTGCACGCTGCGGACGATGGCGGACTTCGTGCCCGTGATGGACAAGGTGCTCGGCAAGGGTACGAAGAAGCCCGGCCTGCACATCGACGTGACCGTCGTCCCGCCGCGCGGCAAGTACGTGCCCGGCAAGGACACCCCGAGGTACACCGCGTCCGGCGGCCCGCACTGCTACGGCGTCCCCTACACCGGGAAGCCGAAGCGGGCCACGACCACCGCGGCGCCCGAATCGGCGTCCGCCACCGTGACCAAGGTCGACGGCGGCCTCGGGATGCCCAACTCGCCCGAGGAGAACGAGCTGGTCAACGAGCTGCTCGCGGCCGGCGCCGGACAGGGCGAACCGCTGCCCGACTGGTCGAGCCTGCTCGCCGGGCCCGTCTTCCGCGGGACGGAGGTGACCCTCCAGTGACCCGCAGCTCCCTGCTCGGACCCCTGGTCAAGTCGCTGATCTTCGTGCTGGTGACCGTCCTGGCGACCACCGTGCTGGCGTTCTCCATCGCCAACACCGGTGTCGGCGACACCGACAGCTACCGGGCCCGCTTCACCGACGTCACCGGCCTCATCGAGGGCGACGGCGTGCGGGTCGCCGGGGTGAAGGTCGGCGAGGTGGAGTCCATCCGCATCGTCGACCGCCGGTACGCGGAGGTGAAGTTCACCGTGCGCGAGGGGCGCAAGGTGCCCGCCTCCGCCACCGCGTCCATCAAGTACCTGAACATGGTCGGGCAGCGCTACATCGACCTCGACCAGGGCGCGGGCGAGGTGGGCAGGAGCCTGCCGCCCGGCGGGGTCATCCCGCAGCAGCGCACCCAGCCGGCGCTGGACCTCACCCAGCTGTTCAACGGCTTCCAGCCGCTGTTCCAGGGCCTGTCGCCGCAGGACACCAACAAGCTCGCCACCGAGATCATCCAGGTGCTGCAGGGCGAGGGCACCACGGTGGACTCCCTGATGGAGACCGTCGGCTCGCTGACCTCCACCCTCGCCACCAAGGACAAGGTCATCGGCGACGTCATCGACAACCTCACCCAGGTCGTCGAGACCGTCAACGACCGCGAGAGCAAGTTCAACGACCTGCTCGTCACCCTGCAGGACCTCGTCTCGGGCTTCGCCGGCGACCGTGAGCCGCTTGGCGACGCGATCAGCGCGATGTCCGACCTGACCGTCGCCACCGCGGACCTCGTCGACGACGGACGCGCGCCCATCAAGGAGGACATCCACCAGCTGGGCCGACTGTCGAAGACCCTCGCCGACAACAGCAAGCAGGTGGAGGACTTCCTGCGGCTCACCCCGGTGAAGATGAACGCCCTCGCCCGGCTCAGCTCGTACGGCTCGTGGTTCAACCTCTATCTCTGCGAGGCCACCGTGTCCGGCGTCACCACCGAGGACGGCAGCGCGCCGCCCACGGGCATCACCGTCCAGGTCGCGAGGTGCACCGCATGAGCCGGCCACGCCTCCTGAAGCCGATCCGCGAACGCAACCCCGTCGGGGTGGCTCTGGTGGGCCTGGTCGTGCTGGCGCTCGCCGGGCTCCTCGCGTACCGCGCCGACGCGCTGCCGCTGATCGGCCGCGGCGGTACGACGTACACCGCCGACTTCAAGGAGTCGGCGGGGCTGACCGACGGCGACGAGGTGCGCATCGCCGGCGTGAAGGTCGGCGAGGTCACCGGGGTCGGGCTCGACGGCGCCAAGGTGAAGGTCACCTTCACGGTGCGCGACGCCTGGGTCGGGAACGGCAGCCGGGCCGGGATCGCCATCAAGACGCTGCTCGGCGACAAGTACCTGGCCGTGGAGCCCCTCGGCGACGCCCCGCAGGACCCGGGCAGCCGGATCCCCGTCAGCCGGACCACCTCGCCGTACGACGTGACGGACGCCTTCCAGGACCTGTCGTCGACGTTCGGCGAGATCGACTCCGCGAAGCTCGGCGAGAGCTTCGAGGTGATCGCCGCCACCTTCGAGAACACCCCGCCGAACGTGAAGCGGGCCGCCGAGGGGCTCTCCGCCCTGTCGCGGACCGTGTCCTCGCGGGACTCGGAGCTGTCGCGGCTGCTGGGCGGCAGCGACCGGATCTCCAAGACGCTCGCCGACCAGAGCGCGCGCTTCGAGACGCTGCTCACCGACGGGAACCTGCTGCTCGGCGAGATCCGGCAGCGGCGCACCGCCATCCACTCGCTGCTGATCGGCGCCCAGGACCTGGGGCGGGAGCTGAGCGGGCTGGTCGACGACAACAACGAGCAGATCGGGCCGACGCTGGACGCCCTGGACCGGGTCACCGAGGTGCTGCAGCGCAACGAGAAGAACCTGGAGAAGGCCATCGCGGTGGCCGGCCCCTACTACCGGCTCGTCGGCAACGCGCTGGGCAACGGGCGCTGGTTCGACTCGTACCTGTGCGGTCTGGTGCCGAAGAACTACCTGCCGCCGGGCACACCGCCCGCGAACGACTGCATGCCGCCCAAGACCAAGTCGAACGCGGGAGGCCGCTGATGGCAGTCGGAACCATGCCGCGCCGGGGCCTCGGCGCGCGCCTGCGCGACGCCGCGGGCGGCTTCTCCGGGCGCCGTCTGGTCGTACCCCTGATCGTCCTGGCGCTGCTCGCGGCAGGCGGGGTGTACGGCGCGCGGGCGCTGACGAAGGAGAAAGGGACGCGCTTCACGGCGTACTTCGACGCCGCCGTCGGCGTACACGAGGGCTCCGATCTGCGGATCCTCGGCGTGGCGGTCGGCACCGTCGACTCCATCGACCCGCAGGGGACGACGGTGAAGGTCACCGGCACCCTCGACCACGGCATCAAGGTGCCGGCGGACGTGCAGGCGGTCGTCGTGTCGCCGAGCGTCGTCTCCGGGCGCTACATCCAGCTGAGTCCCGCGTACGAGAGCGGGCCGACGCTCGGCGAAGGCGACGAGATCCCCGCGAGCCGCACCGCCACACCCGTCGAGATCGACCAGCTCTACGAGAGCATCACCGACCTCACCGACGCGCTCGGGCCGAACGGCGCCAACAAGGACGGCGCGCTCAGCCGGCTCGTCGACAGCGGGGCGGCGAACCTCGGCGGCAACGGCAAGGCGATCGGCGACTCCATCAAGGAGTTCGGCGCCGCCACCCAGACGCTGTCCGGGGCGAGCCCCCAGCTGTTCTCCACCATCAAGAACCTGCAGCAGTTCACCACCATGCTGAAGGACAACGACTCGGCCGTCCGCGACGCGGAGCGGCAGCTGTCCGACGTCACCACCTTCCTCGCCGACGACAAGGAGCTGCTGTCGGGGGCGCTGCGCGAACTCGCCGGGGCGCTCGGCAAGGTGGAGACGTTCGTCAAGGACAACCGGGCCAAGCTGAAGGGCAACGTCGACAAGCTCGCCGGCATCACCCAGGCCCTGGTCCGCCAGCGCGCCTCGCTCGCCGAGATGCTCGACGTGGCGCCCCTCGCCGCGGACAACTTCCTGAAGACCTACAACCCCGACTCCCGCACCATCGACGGCCGCGGCAACCTCCTCGAACTCGCCCCGGGCCGCAACGTCGACCCGCCCGCCGAGGACCCCGGCACCGCCGGGCTGGTCAAGGTCCCCGAGAGCCGCCAGGAGTCGCTGCCCGCCCTGCCGCTGCCGACCGTCGGCGACGTGTACGGCACACCCCAGGACGAGGGGGACACCCGATGAGCAGACGCGATCCGAAGACCGTCGCGGCGGTCATCGTCACCCTCCTGGCACTCGCGCTGCCGGTGCCGATCACCATGGCGTTCTTCAACGAGAGCCCCGACTTCAACGGCATCCAGGACCTGCCGCTGCCCGGCGGCGCGGACCTCGGCGACCATCCGTACGAGGTGACCGCCGAGTTCGCCGACGTACTCAGCCTGGTGCCGCAGTCCGCGGTCAAGGTGAACGACGTGTCCGTGGGCCGGGTCGGCGAGATCGAACTGGCGGAGGACGGCTGGACCGCGCTCGTCACCATGAAGATCAACGGCGAGGTGCGGCTGCCCGCCAACTCCTACGCCCGGATCGAGCAGTCCAGCCTGCTGGGCGAGAAGTACGTCCAGCTCATCGCCCCCGAGAAGGGCCAGGAGGTCGCGGACCGGCTCGGCGACGGCGGCGACACCGACTCCGTCTCCGCGATGCAGCCGGTCGCCGCCGACGTGGACATCCCACTCACCCGCACCAACCGCAACCCGGAGGTCGAGGAGGTCTTCGGCGCCCTGTCGATGCTCCTCAACGGCGGCGGCATCCAGCAGCTGCGCACCATCACCCAGGAGCTGAACAAGACCCTCACGGGCAACGAGACCGAGATCCGCTCGATGCTCCGCCAGGTCAACACCCTGACCGGCAGCCTGGACTCCAACAAGGAGAACATCACCAAGGCCCTCGACGGCCTCAACCGCCTCTCCGCCACCCTCGCCACCCGCAAACAGGAGATCGGCGGCGTGCTGGACGGGCTGAGCCCCGGCATGAAGGTGCTGGAGGAGCAGCGCGGCTCGCTGATGACCATGCTGCGGTCGCTGAACACGCTCTCCGACACCGCGGTGCAGACCATCAACCGCAGCAAGGACGACATGATCGCCGACCTGAAGGCGCTCGGCCCGGTGCTGAAGAACCTCGCGGACGCCGGGGAGGCCCTGCCGGACTCGCTGCAGGTGCTGCTGACCTATCCGTTCACGGACGCGGTCCTGGACGGCGTCAAGGGCGACTACCTCAACGCGTACCTGCGGGTGACGGCCGCGCCCGGCACGCAGATCGTCCCGCCGCTGATCCCGCCCGCGGACGGGGCGGCGGCCGGGACGCTGTCCGGTGTCGATGCCGACGGGCTCAGCGCACTGCGCGACGGGACCGGCGCGCTGCCGCTGCCCCTGCCGTCCGTGGGGGAGCCGACCACGTCGGCCGGTGACGGGGCGAGTGCGGTGCCGACGGACATCCCGACGGAGCTGCTGCCGTCGGGGATCGATCCGTCGGACCTGTTCCCGTCCGAGTCCGCATCCACCTCCTCCGACCCCTCGGCGGGTGAGAGCTGATGATCACGCGCGCCACCGTGCTGAAGAACATCGCGTTCCTCGTGATCGCGGTGCTCGTCCTCGGCTTCATCGGGGTCCGTTACGCCGGACTCGGCGGGGCCGTCGGGCTCGGCGACGACTACACCGTGCGGGTCCGGCTCGCCCAGACCGGCGGCCTGTTCCCGCACTCCGAAGTGACGTACCGGGGTGTGTCCGTGGGCCGCGTCGACAGCATCGACCTGACCGGCGACGGGGTCGTGGCGAAGCTGGCGATCCGCGACTCGGCGCCGCCCATCCCGCGCGATCTGCAGGCCGTGGTGGCCAACTACTCGGCGGTCGGCGAGCAGTACATCGACCTGCGGCCGAACAGCGACGCCGGCCCGTACCTCGACGACGGCGCGGAGATCCAGCAGGCGTCGACCACCACCCCCGCCCCCGTCACCAACCTGCTCACCAGCATCGACTCCTTCGCCACCTCCGTGGACACCAAGGCGCTGCGGATCGCCGTAGAGGAGCTGGGCAACGCCTTCGCCGGGCACGGCGAGGACCTGCAGCGGCTGCTGGACACCGGCAGCGAGTTCATCACCGCCGCCGACGAGGCGCTGCCGGAGAGCATCCGGCTGATGGTCGACGGCAAGACGGTGCTGAAGACGCAGAGCGAGGAGGGCGAGTCGCTGAAGGCGTTCGCGGCGGGGTTGCGGGAGTTCGCCGGGCAGCTGAAGGCCAACGACACCGATCTGCGCAAGGTGATCGACGAGACCCCGAAGGCGGCCCTGCAGGCGAGCGCGCTGCTGCGCGACCTCGACCCGAGCCTGTCCGTGCTGCTGGCGAACCTCCTGACCACCTCGGACGTCGCCGTCACCCGGCAGGCGGGCATCGAGCAGCTGCTGGTCCGGCTGCCGCAGATCACCGCGGCCGGCTCCACGGCCGTCACCCCGCGCGGCGCGCGCTTCGGCATGGCGCTGACGTTCTTCGACCCGCTGCCCTGCACGGCCGGATACGGCGGCACCAAGTACCGCACCGGACTGGACACCACGACCCCGCCGCCGCTCAACACCAAGGCGCGCTGCACCCTGCCGCCGTCCAGCGGGGGCAACGTCCGCGGCTCGGGCAACGCGCCCGGGTCGGGGAAGGTGCCGGAGCCGGCGAAGGCGGGTGGGCTGCTGTACGGGGACTCGGCGGACTCCGCCGACGACACCGGCGCCGCGCTGCCCGGCGCGCTCGGGCTGCCGGGGCTGGAGCAGGACGGGCCGCAGGACATGAGCGGACTGCTGGGGCTGTCATGAGCGAGGAGCGGGACGTGGTGAAGAGGAGGCGGGTCCCCGCACGTGTCGTCTGGGCGCTGTGCGCGGCGCTGGCGCTCGGCACCGGAGGGTGGGGCGGGTACGCGTACGCCTCGGCCTCCGGTGACGACTCGCTCGCGTACGCCAAGGAGCGCGACCGCGTGCTGGACCAGGGCACCGCCCGGCTCACCCAGCTGACCAGCATCGACGCCAAGGACGTGCCCGGCGGGCTGCGGCAGTGGCTGGACGCGACGACCGGCGCGCTGCGCGCGGAGCTGGCGGCGAAGCAGGAGTCCAACGCCGCCACCCTGAAGGCCGGCGGCACCACCACCCGCGCACGCGTCACCGACGCCGCCGTCACCCAGCTCGACACCCGGGCGGGTACGGCCAAGCTCATCGCGGCGCTGCGCGTCGAGGTCACGGGCAGCTCCGCGCAACCGGCCACGGACCGCAAGCGGTTCGAGGTCAACCTGGACCGGACGGACGACGGCTGGAAGATCAAGTCGATCACCGCCCTGATCGTGGGAGGCGAGTCTTGAATTCCTCTGCACAGACCCGCCCCCGCGCACCGGAGGCAGGCCCCCCGCCTCCGGACGAGACGGCCGCGAAGTCGAGCGCGGCCGCACGGCCCGCCGCCCGCCGGTGGCTACGTCCCGTCGCGGCGGCCGTGCTCGCCGCGGTGACGCTGACGGGCGGCGGGCTGCTCTTCCGGGCCCACCAGATCAACTCCGGCCCCGGGGCCGAGAACACGGCCCTCACCGACACCGACGCGACCACCCGGGTCATCGGCGACGTCAGCGGCGCACTCAGCAAGGTCTTCTCGTACTCGCCGGCCGACACCGACGCCACCGCCCGCGACGCCGAGCAGCTGCTCGACGGCAAGGCGGCCGAGCAGTACGAGCGGCTCTTCGCCCAGGTCCGCGAGCGGGTCGCCGAGCAGAAGCTGACCCTGACCACCGAGGTCGTACGGGCCGGGGTGAGCCGCCTCGACGGCGGCAGCGCCCAGCTGCTCGTCTTCCTCGACCAGACGACCCAGCGGGCCGACGGCAAACCGTCCACGGTGGCGGCGCAGCTCACCGTCACGGCCCGATTCACCGACGGACAGTGGCGGATCACCGACATGACGTCCCGATGACGGCGGGGCGGTCCGCCGGCCGTCCCGCCCGCCGCAACACCCCGGCTCCCGTGGAGAGGCAGATGTCCGAAGCGACCACCAGACGACCTAGGCTCACCCAGCTGGCCGCCGCGCTCCTCGCCGTGGCGGTGGCCCTCGCCCTGTGGGCCGGGATGTCGTGGAGCGCCGCGGCGAACGACGAGGACGCCGCGTACGCGCGGGCCCGCGACGCGGCCATGGAGGCGGGGGAGCAGGGTGTGGTGAACCTGAACACCCTCGACTACCGCGACGTCGCCACCGGGCTGGCGGGCTGGCGCGAGTCCGCGACCGGAGAGCTGCTGCAGCAACTGGACAAGGGCAGGGCGGAGTTCGAGAAGCAGGTCCGCGAGGCGAAGACGACCACCTCGGCCAAGGTGCTCGCCGCCGCGCTGACCGAGCTGGACGAACGGGCCGGCAAGGCCCGGATCGTCGTCGCCGTGCGGATCACCGTCGACACGGCCGACGGCAAGCCGCAGGCCAAGGAGAGCCGGATGCTCGGCGAGCTCACCCGTACCGCCGACGGCTGGAAGCTGAGCGCCCTGGGGCAGGCCCCCGTCGGCGACGCGGCGTCCGGGCAGAACTGAGAGGACGGCGTCCATCATGTCGACCACACGCCATCTGGTGAACCGCAGGCGGCGGCTGGCGGCCGCCGAGTCGCCGAGGCCGAAGGCGAAGCCGGATCCGGAGCAGGCCGCGACGGCCCGGACGGAGAGCGGCGCGGCCAGGACGGGCGGTGCCGCGCTGCGGACCTCCACGCGCCCGCGGCCCGTGCGGGAGCGGGAGCGCGAGCGCGAGGAAGAGGCCGCCGAGGCGCCCGAACCCCGCCGGATCCCGCGCGCCGCCGCGGTGCTCGGCGCGCTGGCCGTCCTGCTGGGGTGCTTCGCCGGACTCGCCGCCGTCCAGGCCGGATCGGCCGGCGGCGACGCGGACACCGCCAACACGGCCCTCACCGACAGCGCCCGCACCAGCGAGGTCAAGGGGGCGGTCGCGACAGCCGTCAACGCCGTGTTCTCCGTCAACTACGCGGATGTTCAGGAGAACGAAACCGCCGCTCAGAAATATCTCACCGGCGACGCGGTGGCCCAGCACCGCGGCATGCTCGCGCCGGTGAAGGCCGACGCGGGCAAGCAGAAGCTCGTACTGACCACGACCGTCACCGACAGCGGGGTCCAGCACCTCGAGGGCGACCGGGCCCGGCTGCTGATCTTCGCGGACCAGCGCAACACCCGTACGGACAAGGACGAGACGACCTACGCCGCCGCCATGTTCGCCGTGGACGCGGTGCGGCAGGACGGAATCTGGAAGATCGCGAACATCGACACGTTCGCCCGCTGAGCCGCGGGCGTGGCCGCCGGACCACGGCGGCCGGACGGAGGGACGCGAGACCATGTACCCATTCCGCACGGGCGCTTCGGGCGGACGCGGCCGGATGCGCCGCGGCACCATCCGCGCGGGCATCGCCACGGCGGCGATGGTGGCCCTGACCGCCTCGCAGGCGCCGGGCTTCGGCCACGGCGCCGGCGCGCCGCGCAGGCCGTTGGCGAAGCCCCTGCCACCCGGCCAGCCCGGCGACTTCAGCTACCACACCGAGCTGCCGCCGCTCGCCAAGCCGGACGAGAGCGGCGGGCTGCCGCCGGACCTGCCGCAGCTCCTCGACACCCAGTCGGGCATCCCCGCCACGGTGCTGGCCGCCTACCAGCGGGCCGAGGCAGCCGTGAAGCGCACCGACGCGGGCTGCCGGCTGCCGTGGCAGCTCCTCGCCGCCATCGGCAAGGTGGAGTCCGGGCACGCCCGCGGCGGCCGGGTCGACGCGGCCGGGACGACGCGCGGGGCGATCCTGGGACCGGTGCTGAACGGGGTGGACTTCGCGCTCGTCGCCGACACCGACGGCGGGCGGCTGGACGGCGACAAGGTGTACGACCGGGCCGTCGGGCCCATGCAGTTCATCCCGTCCACCTGGGCGACCTGGGGCGTCGACGGCAACGGCGACGGCGTGAAGAACCCGCACAACGTCTTCGACGCGGCGCTGGCCGCCGGGCACTACCTGTGCGCGGGCTCGCGGGACCTGGCGCTCGTCGGGGACCTGGAGCGGGCGATCCTCAGCTACAACCGGTCCGACGCGTACCTGCGTACGGTCCTGTCGTGGCTGGAGTTCTACCGCCGCGGCGTGCACACGGTGCCGGACGGCACGGGCGTGGTGCCGACGTCGCCGGGGGCGGGCAACCCCCAGTCGCAGGAGGACAACGACTACAACGGCGACGGGAAGGAGGACGGCGGCGGCATCACGGTCGGCCCGCAGCCGCCGACGACGGGCACGCCGTCGCCGCGGCCGTCGCTGCCGGGGACCTCGCCGTCGCCGACGGATGACCCGACCACGGATCCGACCGATCCGACGACGGATCCGACGGACCCGACGACGGACCCGACCGACCCGACGACGGATCCGACGGACCCGACCACCGACCCCACCGACCCCACGACGGACCCCACGGATCCGACTACGGACCCCACGGACCCCACGACGGATCCGACGGACCCGACGACCGACCCCACGGAGACGACCGCTCCGACGGATCCGGGCACGACCGACCCCACCCAGACGACCGGGGCCGAGTCGACGCCCAGCGAGACCTCCGCCGATGAGTCCCCGGCCGGCTGACAGGCGGCCGGGGGCCCGCACGGCGTCGTCCCGGCACCTGACGGCCGTGCCGACCGCGACGCGGGCGCCCGCGCGCCCGCTCGCGGTCCTCTCGGCCGACGGCACCCCGCTGCACGCGGAGCTGCACGGCCCGGAGGGGACGCCGGCGGTGGTGCTGGTGCACGGGCTCGGGCAGTCGGCGGCGACGTGGTCGCCGGTGATCGACCTGCTGGCGGCGGACCATCTGCTGATCGCGTACGACGTGCGCGGCCACGGACGCACTCCGGCGGGGCCGGGCGGGCCGAGCGCGCGCGCCCTGACGCAGGACCTGACCGCCGTGCTCACCGCGTGCCTCGGCGGCCGGGAGCGTGCCGTGCTGGCGGGTCTGGGACTGGGAGCGGCCACCATCCTGGCGGCGGTGCGCGACCCCCTGGTCCGCGCCCACACGGCGGGGATCCTCAACTGCCCCACGCCGCACCCGGCCGCGCCGCTCGCCGGGGTCAACCGCCGTACGCAGCACGCCTGGTCCCGCACCGCGGCGGCGCTGGGCGCGGTCACGCCGGCCGCGGTGCCGACGCTGGTCCTCGGCGGACCCGACGAGTACCTGACGCCGTCGGCGGTGGCGCACGGGATCCGGCGGCTGACGGTGTGACGGAGACGGCAGGCGGCGGCTCACGGCGTAACGAGGGCAGCAGAAAGCCCCCGGTGCCAGGGGGGACCACACCGGGGGCCGTTCTGCGGGGGATCCGAGGATCCCGAGGGGTTACGCCGCCGACTCGAACCCCGTGTCGCGGGCGAGCTTCTTCAGCTCGACCAGCGCGTGCTTCTCGATCTGGCGGATCCGCTCACGCGTCAGGCCGTGCTGCTTGCCGACCTCCGTCAGCGTGCGCTCGCGGCCGTCGTCGATGCCGTAACGGGCCTTGATGATCGACGCCGTACGCGGCTCGAGCCGGCCGATGAGGCCATCGAGCTCCTCGCGGCGCAGCATCACCAGCACCGAGGCCTCCGGCGACTCCGCGCCGGTGTCCTCCAGCAGATCGCCGAACTGGGTCTCGCCCTCGTCGTCGACCGACATGTTCAGCGACACCGGGTCGCGCGCCCAGTCCAGCACGTCCGTGACCCGCTCGGGCGTGGAGCCCAGCTCCGCGGCGACCTCCGCCGGCTCCGGCTCACGGCCGTGCTCGCGGTTGAACTCGCGCTGCACCCGGCGGATCCGGCCCAGCTCCTCGACCAGGTGGACGGGGAGGCGGATGGTGCGCGACTGGTCGGCGATGGAGCGCGTGATGGCCTGGCGGATCCACCACGTCGCGTACGTCGAGAACTTGAAGCCCTTGCGGTAGTCGAACTTCTCCACCGCGCGCACCAGGCCGGCGTTGCCCTCCTGGATCAGGTCCAGCAGGGGCAGGCCGCTGCGCGGGTAGCGCCGCGCTACGGCGACGACCAGCCGCAGGTTCGAGCGTATGAACAGGTCCTTGGCGCGCTCGCCGAGGCGGACCAGCTCCTCCAGCTCCTCCCGCGCGGCCGTCACCGACGGCGCGTCCGCGGACTCCGCGGCCTCGATCCCACCGGCCAGCAGCTGCTCCGCGTACACACCGGCTTCGATGTCGAGGGAGAGCTCGACCTCCTTCGCGGCGTCGAGAAGCGGCGTCCGGGCGATCTCGTCGAGATACATGCCGACCAGGTCGCGGTCCGCGATCTCGCCGCTCGCACGAGCGCTGCTTGCCCGGCCGGTCGTAGCCGTGGTGGCGGACCGGCGGGCGACGGCACGAGTAGCCATGCGTGCTCCCTTACGCGAGTACTTACGCGAGTAGACGTGGATAACGATCAGGCACCTACCGGGTGCCCGTTTCATTGCTTCCAACGACGGGAATCCGGACAGAATTCCCATCCCGGCCGACTTTTTAGTGATCTTGCAGTACCCTGTGCGCCCCGCTGCTAGCTTCGGGCCATGAGCGAGACAACCGAGATGCAGGTCAGACCGGGAACCGAGGCCGATCTCGAGGCCCTCACCAGCATCTACAACCACTACGTGCGTGAGACGGCCATCACCTTCGACGTCGAGCCGGTCACCCCCGACCAGCGCCGTCCGTGGCTGCTCTCCCACCCTGAAGACGGTCCGCACCGGCTGAAGGTTGCCTGCGAGGCCGGATCGGGGCGGGTTGTGGGGTACGCCACGTCCAGTCCGTTCCGGGTGAAGCCGGCGTACGCGACGTCGGTCGAGGTCAGCGTGTATCTGGCGCCCGAGGCGGGGGGCCGGGGCGCGGGCTCGCTGCTGTACGGGTCGCTCTTCGCGGACCTGGACGGTGAGGACGTGCACCGGGCGTACGCCGGGATCGCGCTGCCGAACGAGGCGTCCGTGCGGCTGCACGCGCGCTTCGGGTTCTCGTACGTCGGGACGTACCGCGAGGTCGGCCGGAAGTTCGGCCGGTACTGGGACGTGGCCTGGTATGAGAAGGACCTGGGCTCCGGGTTTGTTCCCGGGGACGGTGCAGGTCCCGGTGGGCGCGGTCTCGGTCGCGAGGCCTAGGTCCGGCGGGGTCCGCGTCCTCCTCCCGTGGATGGATACGGCGGGGCGGACCGGGCACATAGCGTCGCGGCCATGGACACCACCGGCGTATTCGACGAAGCACTGGAACGGCTCCACACCACCGGCCCCGAGTTCGAGGGCTGGCTGACCAACCACGGCCCGATGGCGGTCGAGGCCCTCGCCCGCAACGGACGGGCGGCGGCCGTCCACCACTGGCTGGACGTGTACGAGGACCGCCTCGACGAGGCCCCGCGCCCGGCGCAACGCATCACGGCCGACACCTGGCGGGAGGCGCTCGGCGACGCCAAGCGTCTCGGCGACTGGCCGGTCTACTTCTCGGAGCGGCTCGCGGAGCAGCCCTGGCGCGAGGTCCTCGCGGAGTGGTGGCCGCGGCTGCTGCCCGGGCTCGCGGGCGGGGCGACGCACGTCGTGATCCGCACGGGGCACGCGGTGCGGTCGCTGCTGGAGGCGGAGGAGGCGAGCGGCGGCGCCGTGCCCGCGCCCCGGCTCGCGGAGCTGGCCCAGTCGCTGGGGTACTGGGGTGCGCGGTACCAGGAGCTGCCGGCGCGCGTTCGCCTCACGGGGGCTGCCTCGCCGGCGGCGGCGCTCGCGGCGGTGCCGCGCGTGCCCGACCAGTCGGGCGGTATCCGTCCGCGGCTGGCCCAGCTGACGGCGGCGGGCACGCCGGGGTGGGTGTCTTCGGTGTCGTCGCCGCGCGCCCCATCGACGCCGGAGGAGGCCCGCGCTGCCCTCACGTCGCTGGTGGCGGCGGCCACCCACCGCTACGCCACGCACGCGCACGGCTCCCCCGTGATGCTGGTGCACGCGGCGACGGCGCCGAACGCGGTCCTGCGTACGCTGCCGGCGCTGCCTCGGGACCTCTGGGTGCCCAGTTACACGGCTGCGTGGTCGGCGACGGCGGCGGTGCTGGCGGCGTACGGCCCGCCCTCCGCCCGCCCGGCGCCGTCGGTCCCCGCCTCGTCGTCCTTCGACGACCTCCTCACCCGTGCGGCGTCGCACGGGGACGAGCACGCGATCAAGCTCGTCGACACGGCGCTCGATGTGGGCGACACGGCGGCGCGGGCTGCGGGCGTGCAGGCGATCACCTTGATCGACCCGCTGCTCTGACGCGTCCGCCTGCGGCGCGGCAACGCTGTGGTCGCGCCGCGCACCGATGGCTGCGGTTCGCCTGCGCCCACCCATGCCGCCCTGCGGCCCGCCTGCCCGCAGGCTGCGCGGGTCCCGCGCCCGCGCCCGTCCACACCGGTGCGCGGCAACGCGGTGGTCGGGTCGTGCGCCGATGGCTGCGGTTCGCCTGCGCCCACCCGTGCCGCCCTGCGGCACGCCTGCCCGCAGGCTGCGCGACCTCCACCCCGCGCCTAGGCGGCACCGCCGCTACGGGCTGACGACGCACCGCCACGCGCCGCTGCGCCCGGCTGGCGGGGTACCGCTGCGAGCGGCTGACCGCGCAAAGCTGCGGGCGGCTGGGCCGCCCAGGGGGCGGCACGGGCGGGCGCAGCGGCCCCGCACCCGGGGGGCCCGCCGCGACCACGGCGATGGGGGGAGTGGCGCGGGCTTGCGGCCACCGCACCGGGCGGGTGCAGCGGACCCGCAGCCGGGGGCCCGACGCGACCACCGCGAAGGGGCGCCCGCGCACCTGGTCGCCGCATGGCGAAGGGGCGGAGTCCGAGGGATCTCGGACTCCGCCCCCGAGGGTGCGTTACGGGAGGAGCGTCGCCTGGAGCGTGATGCTCGGGACCGCCGCGAGCGCCTGGCTCACCGGGCAGTTCTTCTTGGCGTCTTCCGCCGCCGCCTGGAAGTCCTCCTCCGACAGCCCCGGCACCTTCGCCGCGACCGTCAGGACGATCCCCGTGATGCCCTCGCCGGGCTGGAACGTGACGTCCGCCTGCGTGTCGAGCGTCTCGACCGTGTAGCCCTTGCCGGCCAGGCCGTGGCTGAAGGCCATCGAGTAGCACGAGGAGTGGGCCGCCGCGATGAGCTCCTCCGGAGAGGTCTTCCCGTTGGGCGCCTCGGCCCGCGCCGGCCAGCTCACGTCGTACGAGCCGATCTTGGAGGACTCCAGGGCGACGGTGCCCTTGCCCTCGAGGAGGTTGCCTTCCCAGTGGGTCTTCGCGGTGCGCGTGGTTGCCATTGATCGAGCCTCCGGTTCGGAACGAGCGATATGCGCTGTACGTGGCCAAGTTATCGCCAACGGGACGCCCGTGCCCGGCCGCCCCGGCCGACCGCCGCACACCGCCCCGAACGATGTGACACAGGTCACTCCACCCCCGGAATATCCGGGGATCGTCTCCCCGTTTACCCCGTGTAGCAGAAACGGGGACTCGCTCCCCGGATCCCCGAAAGGGCCGGAACGATCGCGACCGTGGCGCAACTCACAGCGCACGGAGCCAGGTCGAACCGCCGTAACCGCGGTCTTACGGACCGTGAGGCAGAAGGAGGCAGCACCATGAGCGACACCGCGGAGCTCCCGCGCCAGCGCCACCTGCGCGCTGACGCCTCGCGCAACCGCGAGCGCATCGTGGATGCCGCCCGCACCGCCTTCGTCGATCACGGCCCCGACGTACCCCTGGACGAGATCGCCCGCCGCGCGGGCGTCGGCAACGCGACGCTCTACCGTCACTTCGCGGACCGCAAGGATTTGATCCAGCAGGTCACCCTCGCCTCCATGGACCGCATCGCCGAAGAGGCGGAGGCGGCTCTGGCCGAGGAGGAGGACCCGTTCCAGGCGCTGCGCCGCTTCGTGCACCGGGCGGCCGACGAGCGGATCGGCTCGCTGTGCCCGCTGCTGTCCGAGGGGTTCGACAAGTCCGACCCCGAGGTCGTGCGCATGCGCGACCGGCTGGACGCCGCGATCCTCGCCGTCATGGAGAGCGCCCGGCAGGCCGGGAAGCTCCGTGAGGACGTCGCCGCGGGCGATCTGATGGTCGCCCTGACCCAGCTGACCCGGCCGCTGCCGGGGATGATGTGCGACGGTATCGACCGGTACGTCCACCGCCATCTGCAGATCTTCCTCGACGGACTGCAGGCTCCGGCCCGCTCCGAGCTGCCCGGCAGCCCGGCCACGTTCGAAGACCTCGCCCAGCCGCAGGACGGCGCCATGTAACCGGCCCGAGCGGCAGATCACCACCAGCTCCACCAACACCCTGTACCAGTGAGGTAGGAATCCCCATGTCCGAAGCCATGCCCGCGGCTGCCCTGCAGCCGGATCCCAAGCGCTGGAAGGCACTGGCGTTCATCGCCGTGGCCCAGCTGATGGTCGTCCTCGACGCGACCATCGTGAACATCGCGCTGCCCACCGCCAAGGGCGACCTCGGCATCTCCGACGCCAACCAGCAGTGGGTCATCACGGCGTACGCCCTGGCCTTCGGTGGTCTGCTGCTCTTCGGTGGCCGGATCGCCGACCTCTGGGGCCGTAAGCGCACGTTCATCACCGGTCTCATCGGTTTCGCCGGCGCGTCCGCGCTGGGCGGTGCGGCCACCGGCCAGGAGATGCTGTTCGCGTCCCGCGCCCTGCAGGGCGTGTTCGGCGCGCTGCTCGCGCCCGCCGCGCTGTCGCTGCTGGCCGTGCTCTTCACGGACGGCAAGGAGCGCGCGAAGGCGTTCGGCATCTACGGCGCGATCGCCGGTGGTGGTGGCGCCCTCGGTCTGATCCTCGGCGGTCTGCTGACCGAGTTCCTGAACTGGCGCTGGACGTTCTTCGTCAACATCCCCTTCGCCGTCGTCGCCGTCCTCGGCGCGATGGCCGTGATCCACGACCCGGCGGGCAGCCGCAACCGCTCGCCGCTCGACATCCCCGGCGTCGTCCTGTCGTCGACCGGTCTGGTGTCCCTGGTGTACGGCTTCACCCGCGCCGAGACGCACAGCTGGACCGACGGCATGACGATCGGCCTGTTCGTCGCCTCGGCGGTGCTGCTGGCCGCGTTCGTGGCCTGGGAGGCCAAGGCGAAGGCGCCGCTGCTGCCGCTGCGCGTCCTGGTGGACCGCAATCGCGGCGGTGTCTACCTGTCGCTGGGCCTGGCCGTGATCGGCATGTTCGGCCTGTTCCTCTTCCTCACCTTCTATCTGCAGGTGGTGAAGGAGTACAGCGCGCTGAAGACCGGCTTCGCCTTCCTGCCGATGATCGTCGGCATGATCACGGGCTCGACGCAGATCGGCGCCCGGCTGATGCTGAAGGTCCCCGCGCGGCTGCTGATGGCGCCCGGCTTCCTGGTCGCCGCGCTCGGCATGGGGCTGCTCACGCAGCTGCAGGTCGACAGCTCCTACTGGGCGCTGCTGGTGCCGTCGATGCTGCTGCTGGGTCTGGGCATGGGTACGGCGTTCATGCCGGCCATGTCGCTGGCCACGTACGGCATCGAGCCGCGTGACGCGGGTGTCGCCTCGGCGATGGTCAACACCTCGCAGCAGGTGGGCGGTGCGATCGGTACGGCGCTGCTGAACACGATCGCGGCGTCCGCGACGACGTCGTGGCTGACGTCGCACGCGGCGGAGGCCCGTACGCTCGGCAAGCAGGGGTACATCAACGCCGGTGCGGTGCACGGGTACAGCACGGCGATCTGGTGGGCGGTCGGGATCCTGGTGGTCTCCGCGACCATCGCGTTCACCTTCATCAACGCCGGGCGGCCGAAGTCGGCTGTCGCCGACTCGGGCACGGCTTCCGCCTCGGAGGCGGAGGCGCCGGTGGCCGTCATGCACTGAGGCCTCACGGCCTCACCACCTCACCACAGGGTTCGCCTCACGGGCCCCGTCCGACCGCGTCACCCGCGGCCGGCCGGGGCCCTCGCGCGTGCCGCGCGCCGCGCCGTTCGCAGCGGTGCGGCGGCCGCGGGCGCACCCCTTCCGCCGTGGTCGCGGCGGGCCCTTCGGGTGCGGGGCCGCTGCGCCCGCCCGTGCCGCCCCCTGGCCGGCCCAGCCGCCCGCAGCTTCGCGCGGTCAGCCGCTCGCAGCGTTGCAGCGCCAGCCCGAAGCGACGGTGCGCGGCATCCGGGCACGGCGGTGCGTCGTCAGCCAGTAGCGGCGCTGCCGCCGGTCGCGGCGGCGCAGGCCACGCAGCCTGCGGGCAGTCGTGCCGCAGGGCGGCACGGGTGGGCGCAGGCGAACCGCAGCCTTCGGCGCCTGACGTGACCACGGCGTTGCCGCGTACCGGCTGGCTGGCAGGGGACGCGCAGCGGTACGGCCAGACGGGGAGGGATGGCGCAGCGGTGCGGCCCGGCGGGCAGGGATCGCGCAGCGGTACGGCCGGGCGCCGCGCGGGACCCGCGCAGCCTGCGGGCAGTCGTGCCGCAGGGCGGCACGGGTGGGCGCAGGCGAACCGCAGCCTTCGGCGCCTGACGTGACCACGGGCTTGCCGCGCGCCGGCCGGGCGGGGAGGGATCGCGCAGCGGTGCCGCTGGGCGCGGCGGCGCAGGTCACGCAGCCTGCGGGCAGTCGTGCCGCAGGGCGGCACGGGTGGGCGCAGGCGAACCGCAGCCTTCGGTGCCCGACGCAACCACCGCCTTGCCGCGCAGCGAACCGCAGCCGTCGATGCCCGGCGCGACCACCGCGTAGCCGCGCAGCGAACCGCGGCCGGCGGCCCACGACGCGAGCCACCGCGCAGCGCCCGCGGCCGCGCCGGAGGCGAGGTATGGTTGAGGTCTCAACCTTATGGAGTCGCCATGACCGCCATGCCCGCCCTCTACCTCTCCCACGGCGCCCCGCCCCTCGCCGACGACCCCGTATGGCCGGGCCAGCTCGCCGCCTGGGCGCGCGAGCTACCGCGACCGACGGCGATCCTCATCGTGTCCGCCCACTGGGAAGAGGCCCCCCTCGCCCTCGGCGCCACCACGACCGTGCCGCTCGTGTACGACTTCTGGGGCTTCCCCGAGCACTACTACCGCGTCCGCTACGAGGCCCCCGGCGCCCCGCAGCTCGCGGCCTCCGTGCGGGCCCTGCTGCGCGGACCCGGCAGCGAGGTGCAGGACATCCCGGACCGCGGCCTGGACCACGGGGCGTACGTGCCGCTCGTCGAGATGTACCCGGACGCCGACATCCCCGTACTGCAGATCTCGATGCCGACCCTCGACCCCGAGAAGCTGCTGGAGATCGGCCGCAAGCTGGCCCCGCTCCGCGACGAGGGCGTGCTGATCGTCGGCAGCGGCTTCTTCACCCACAACCTCGCCGCCCTGCGCCACGCCGGCGAGGGCCCCCCGTCGTGGTCCGCGGAGTTCGACGCCTGGGGCCGCGAGGCGCTCGCCGCGCGCGACCTCGACGCCCTGCTGGACTTCACGCACAAGTCCCCCGCGGGCCGCCTCGCCCACCCCCGTACCGAGCACTTCGCCCCGCTGTTCGTGACGCTGGGCGCGGCGGAGCCCGAGCTGGACACGCAGCGCAGCGTGATCGACGGCTTCTGGATGGGCCTGGCCAAGCGCTCGATCCAGCTGGGCTGACCGACGGCCGCCAGGCCGCTCACGCACCCCCGGCCGGCGAGGCCGCGAGGTGCGTGAGCGCCGCGTCCAGCGCCTCCAGCGCCCGCGCCCACGAGTCGGCGGTCTCCCGCGCCGTGTACCGGAAACCCCCGCTCGCCTCGATCCCCACGAACCCGTGGAACGCGCTGTGCAGCAACCGCACCGCGTCCGTAGCCGCCGGCTCCGCCAGCCCGTACCCGCGCAGCATCGCGTACGTCGTGGCGCTGAGCCGGTGGTAGTCGGCCACCGCACCGGCGGGCGGCGGCAGGCGCACGGCCGCGTACCGGCCGGGGTGGGCGAGCGCGAAGTCGCGGTACGCGTTCGCGAAGGCCAGCATCGCCTCCCGCCCCGACCGCCCCGCGATCGCCTCGCCGAGCACGTCCGCGAACTCCCGCGCGGAACGGACCGACACCCTGTCCCGCAGATCCCGCGCGCCCTTGACGTGCGCGTACAGGCTGGCGTCCTTGACGCCGAAGCGGCGGGCCAGCGCGGAGAGCGTCACGTTCTCCAGGCCGACCTCGTCCGCCAGGTCCGCCGCGGCCTCGGTCAGCCGCTCCGCGGTGAGTCCCACCCGGGCCATGAGGTCCCTCGTTCCCCTCGTCGTGATCGCCCTGCATTCCTAGGGGCATTAATCATTTGCCTAATACCCCTAGGCAAGCCTACCGTCGAAGGCATGAGAGAGGTAACCGAGGCGGAGATCCGCGAGTCCTTCGTCAACTGCTCCAAGGGCGAGGCCAAGCGGCTGGCCGTCCCCCGCGACCTGGCCGACCTGCCCTGGGCCGACCTCGACTTCCTCGGCTGGCGCGACCCGGGCGCCCCCGACCGCAGCTATCTGGTCCTCGACCGTCCCGACGGCCTGGTCGGTGTCGCCTTCCGCTTCCCGCGCGTGCAGCGCGGCTTCCTGCAGCGCAACATGTGCAACCTGTGCATGACCGCCCACCCCGGCAACGGCGTCTCCCTGATGACCGCCCGCAAACCCGGCAAGGCCGGCCGCGAGGGCAACTCCACGGGCCTGCACATGTGCACCGACCTGGCCTGCCCGCTCTACATCCGCGGCAGGAAGTCGGTGGGGCCCATGCGGTACGAGGAGTCCCTGACCCAGGAGGAGAAGATCGCCCGGATGACGGCCCGCCTCGACGAGTTCCTCGAGCAGCTGTACGCGTAGCGCCCTGTACGCCCCCGGGCCGGGTGGCTACCGTCGTACGCCATGCGCATCCTGATCCTGGGCGGAACGTCCTTCATCGGCAGGGCCATTGCCGAGGCCGCGCTCACCGACGGCGCCGACGTCACCCTGTTCGGCCGCGGCCGCACCGGCACCGACCTCTTCCCCGGCACACCCCGGCTGACCGGCGACCGCGACACCGGCGACTACGCCGCGCTGGCGGACGGCGGTTGGGACGCGGTCGTCGACGTCAGCGGGTACGTGCCCCGGCACGTGGGCCAGGCGATGGACGCCCTGGGCTCGCGCGCCGGCCGCTACCTCTTCGTCTCCAGCCAGGCCGTTTACCCCCGCACCGGCCTCGTGCCGGACGCCGACGAGGACACCCCGCGCCGCCCCGCGGAGCGCGGCACGGAGGAGATCCACGAGTCCACCTACGGCCCGCTGAAGGTCGCCTGCGAGGACGACGTCCTGGCCCGTTACGGCGAGCGGGCCACGTTCGTCCGCCCCGGCATCGTGGCCGGCCCGTACGACAACCAGAACGCCTTCACCTACTGGGCCCGCCGGGCCGCCCGCACCGGCCCGGTCGCCCTGCCGGGCCGTCCCGAGCAGCCGGTGCAGGTCGCCGACTCCCGCGACCTGGCCCGTCTCGTCGTACGCCTGCTGGCAGACGACCGCCCGGGCGCCTTCAACGTCAACGGCCCCGAGGCGCCGGTCACGCTCGGCGACCTGGTCAGGTCCTGCGCCCGCGCGGCCGGCGCCGAGATCGAGCTGGTCCCCGTGCCGCCCGTGGACGTACACCGGCACTTCCCGCTCGTACGACCGCAGGAGCAGTGGGGGACGTTCACGATGTCGTCCGCCCGCGCCCGCGCCGCCGGGCTGACGGCGACTCCGCTGGAGCGGACGGCCCGCGACGTACTGTCCTGGGACCGCGACCTGGGCGAGCCGCCGCTGCGCCGGGGCTATACGCCGGAGGAGGAGCGCGAGGCCCTCGCGGGCCGGATCTGACCCGGACCGCGCCGACTACCATCGACCCCATGACAGACGGAGCCGGCACCGCACGCGTCGACGCCTGGGTCTGGGCCGTGCGCCTGGTCAAGACGCGCGCGATGGCCACCGCGGCCTGCCGCGCCGGGCACGTCAAGGTCAACGGCGAGCGCGTCAAGCCCGCGCAGTCCGTGAAGCCGGGCGACGAGGTGCGCGTCTTCCATGCGGGGCGCGAGCGGATCGTGGTTGTGTCGCGGATCATCCGCAAGCGCGTCGGCCCGCCGGTGGCCGCCGAGTGCTACGTCGACAACTCGCCGCCGCCCCCGCCGCGCGAGGAGACGCCGGTGATCGCGGTCCGCGACCGGGGCGCGGGGCGGCCCACCAAGCGCGAGCGGCGCGATCTGGAGCGGCTGCGCGGGGCGGGGGCGCCGGGCGCACCCGAGCGGCGGCCCCGGACGCGCTGAGTCCCGTCCTCCGGTGGATCACGCCGGCTCGTTGTCGATCGAGCCGGCCCGTTGTGGGTTACGCCGGCCCGTTGTGGATTACGCCGGCTCGCCCAGCGCGCTCAGCTCGCGGGCCAGGTCCAGGCCCATGTCGAGGTACTGCACGAAGTACTCGTTGTTCAACGCCCACGGGCTGCGCCGCCGCCGCACCATCGACAGCGCGGCGGACGGCTCGTAGCCGAGCACGACCAGCGCCTGCGCGATCACCAGCCCCGAGCGGTTGTAGCCGGAGTGGCAGCGGACCAGGATGAGCCGGTCCGCCCGCTGGGCCGCGGCGACCAGCAGCGCCAGGTCCATCACCTTGTCCAGCTGGTCGGCGGTGAGCAGGTCGTCGGGCAGCTCCACCGCGTGGTGCTCCACCCCGGGGCCGGGCCCGAACCCCATCCCGGGCGCCAGGCTCACCACCAGCTGGAACTCGCGGTCCACGACGACGGGCCGCAGCTCGCCCAGGGCGTCCGTCCAGTACTGGCCGCCCATCCACAGTCCAGGGACGATCTCGTCCCAGGGCGACTCCGGCCCCGGCACCTTACGGTCGTTACGGCGGGTTCTCTTCACGACCACCCCTCCCCAGACCCCAACGGGCGGGTGGCGGCCGTAAGTTCCTCCGGGTTCCGGGGCGGCCCGTTCCGCGGGCGCGACCCCCAGCCGGCTCAGTCCACGTGGTGCGGCGGCTTCTCGTCGAGGAAGCGCGCGAGGTCGGCGGCGGAGGTGCTGCCGGAGGACGCCGGCCGCTCGCCCCAGCCCTCGTCGCTGTCGTCGGCAGACGGACGGGCGAAGGGGTCGTCGAAGACCAGCGGGTTCTTCCCCTTCTTCGTCCCGGGGTGGCCGGGCTTCTCCGGTGTGGCGCTCATACCCCCAGAGTACGGGCGCGGGCGGGGGTCCCCGTACGCCCATTCCCGTCGTAGCGGATGCCCGAATGCTTCCGAAAAGATGCCAGAACCTGTTTACAACTCGGACGATGCGACGTAATCTCGCGAGGAACCACACATTCGGATCCGATGCGGAGACAAACCCACATGTACGCCCCCGAGCGCCAGCAGGAGATCCTCCGCATCGCCCGCGAGAGCGGCCGGGTGGACGTGCTCGGGCTCGCCGCCGAGTTCCAGGTCACCGCCGAGACCGTGCGCCGCGACCTGAAGGCCCTGGACCGGGCCGGACTCGTGCGCCGGGTGCACGGTGGCGCCATCCCCGCCGGGCGGCTGGACTTCGAGCCGGACCTGGCCGAGCGCGAGTCCACGGCCGCGGGCGAGAAGGACCGCATCGGCCACGCCGCCCTCACCGCCCTGCCCGCGGACGGCGGCACGGTGATCCTCGACGCCGGTTCCACCGCCGCCCGGCTGGCCGCCGCGCTGCCCCTGGACGCGGCGTTCACCGTCGTCACCCACGCCCTGCCCATCGCGGCCCGGCTCGCCGACCATCCGGGGATAGACCTGCACATGGTCGGCGGCCGGGTCCGGCACCGCACCCGGGCGGCCGTGGACGCCTGGGCGCTGCGGGCGTACAGCGAGATCAACGCCGACGTCGCCTTCGTCGCCACCAACGGCTTCTCGCTGGAGTCGGGCCTCACCACCCCCGACCTCGCCGAGGGCGCCGTGAAGCGGGCGGTCATCGCGGCCGCGCGCCGCGTCGTACTGATCGCGGACTCCACCAAGCACGGCCAGAGCCACTTCGCCCGCTTCGGCGACCTGTCCCAGGCCGACCTGCTCATCACCGACACCGGGCTGAGCCCGGACGAGGCCCGGGCCATCGAACGGCAGGGCACGGAGGTGGTACGGGCATGAGCCCCCGCCCCACGACGGCGCCACCCCGGGAAGCAACCCGCGCATGATCCTCACCGTCACGCCCAACCCCAGCCTCGACCGCACGTACGAGCTGCCCGCCCTGGAGCGCGGCGCCGTGCTGCGCGCGGGCGCCGACCGGGTCGACCCCGGCGGCAAGGGCGTCAACGTCTCCCGCGCCGTGGCCGCCGCCGGCCACCGCACGGTCGCCGTCCTCCCCTTCGGCGGCCCCGAGGGAGCGCTGCTGGACCGCCTCCTCGGCGTCCACGGCATCGAAGCCGCCGGCGTCCCGGTCGGCGGCTCGACCCGCGTCAACATCTCCCTCGCCGAACCCGATGGCACCCTCACGAAGATCAACGCGACCGGCCCCCGCCTCACCCCGGACGAGGCCGAGGCCCTGCTGCGCGCCGTCGCCGAACGCGCCGCCGACGCCCGCTGGATCGCCTGCTGCGGCAGCCTCCCGCTGGGGCTCGGCGCCGAGTGGTACGCCGAACTCGTCGACCGCGTCCACCGGGCCGGCGCCCGGATCGCCCTCGACACCTCCGGCCCGGCGCTGGGCGCGGCCCTCACCCGCCGCCCCGACGTGGTCAAGCCCAACGCCGAGGAGCTCGCCGAGGCCGTCGGCCGGCCCCTCGCCACGGTCGGCGACGCGGTCAAGGCCGCCGCGGAGGTACGCGACCGCGGCGCCGGCGCGGTGCTGGCCAGCCTCGGCGCGGACGGCCAGCTGCTCGTGGCCGGCGACGGCGTCTGGTACGCCGTCGCCCCCGTCGACGCCGTACGCAGCGACGTCGGCGCCGGTGACGCCTCCCTCGCCGGTTTCCTCACCGCCGGCGGCACCGGCGCCGCGGCGCTGGCCGCCGCCGCGGGGTGGGAAGAGCACACGTCGGTACTCCACTCACTTGCCGTATCCTCTGGGATGCGGGGTTGTGGGTGTTTT
>NZ_JBFAXR010000008.1:0-129511 GCF_040680895.1 Streptomyces sp. NPDC051940
CGCGGCGAGGTGCGCGCCGAGGCGGACGCGGTCCGCGTCGCCGATGCGGACGCCCGCGGGGGCGACGTAGTCCGTCATGCGCGGGAACTTGTCGAGTGGTGGCCGGTGCCGCCCGGGCGGCTCGCTGCTACTTGGGGGCAGTGCCCGCGAGGGACTGCTTCTTGATGGCGTCGTTGATCGCATTGTCGGCCGTCTTCAGGGCGTCCGGGATGGACTGCTTGCCCTTCATGGCCGATTCCAGGGCCTTGCCGAAGGCGAGGGAGACCTCCCAGGGCTGGGCCGCCTCGGGCTTGCCGTACGGCACCACCTGCTCGGAGATGATCTTCATGAAGGGGTCCGAAGACGCCTGCGGGTCGGCCGCCAGGGCCGCGTCTACGGAGGTGCGGGCGGTGTACTTCGAGTAGCCGGTGGCCTTGAAGAAGTCGGTCATGATGGCCGTGTCCCCGGCGACCAGGTAGTTCACGAAGTCGGCCGCTTCCTTCTTGGCCTCCGACTTGGCGTCCACGGTCAGGGTCCAGCCGCCGAGCGTCGAGGTGGGCTTGGCCGCGTCGCCGTCGACGGTCGGGAACGGCGCCACGGCCGTCTTCTCGATCATCTTCGGGTACTCGTTCTTGAGCTGGCCGATCACCCACGATCCGCCGGCGGTCATCGCCACCTCGCCGTTGCCGTAGGGGGCGCCGTCGGCGTAGGGGACCTTGGGCTGCTTGGGGATCAGCCCGCCGGAGTACAGCGACTTGTACAGTCCGGCCACCTTCTCGAAGCACGGCTCGGTGGCGCGGGCCTTGGACCAGTCGTCCGCGATGGGCAGATGGCCGCAGGCGTTGTACTGCAGTCCCCAGCTCGACCAGCCCAGATCGGCTTCCACCGAGGCGATCGACATGCCCTTGACCTTGCCCTGGGTGAGCTTGGTCGACCAGGTGAGCAGCTCGTCCCAGGTGGTGGGCGGCTTCGCCGGGTCCAGGCCGGCGGCTTCGGCGAGGTCGGTGCGGTAGTAGAGCACGGTGGAGGGTTCGACCAGGAACGGGTAGGCGTAGGTCTTGCCTTCGACGGTGACGAAGTCCTTGACGTTGTCCTTGATGTCGCCCAGGGCCTTCGCGGGCAGCAGGTCGTCCAGCGGGGCGAAGCGGCCTTCGCGGGTGCCCGGGACGATGCCGTTGTAGGCGGTGGTCGACACGTCGGGCTGCTTGCCGGCGGCCTGGGCGGCCTTGAGCTTCTGCTCCCAGGTGTCGCCGGGCACCACCTGCAGGTTGATCTTCACCTTGTCCTGGGAGGCGTTGTAGGCGTCGACCTGCTTCTTGAACCAGGCCTGCTGGTAGTCCTCGAACTTGAACTGCCAGAAGTCCACAACGGTCTTGCCGCCCTCGGTCTGCTTCTCCCCGTCACTGCCGCAGCCGGCCAGTACCAGGGCACCGGCCACGGCCGTCGCGACCATTCCGGCAATTCTTCTTCGCCCGATGAACACGTTCTCTCCTTTGAGGTGCTCGCTGAAATTTACTCATCGCCGGGCCCGAGGCGATCTGCTGTGACGAACGTCACTCCTTGCCGGAAATCAGGTCGGCTTTATACCAATAGACGTTGTACGGCCCCCAGACCGACAACGTGAAATAGATGGTCCAGCCGCCGTCCGCCGTATAACGCGGAAGCATGTAGGGCGAATAGAGCCCCGGCACGTCCTGCGACGAGACCAGCGTGAACTTCTCCCGCCAGGGCCCCCAGGGCGTCGATCCCTCACGGATCGCCGCGCCCCCGCCGCCGCCGTCCGTGTACGTCATCAGCCAGCGCGAGAGGTGCTCGTTCCATACGACGGACAGCTCGCCGACCGTGTCGTCCACGACCGTCTCGGCCTTCGCCGCGTCCGGCGACCAGCGGGGCCGGCCGGTGCCGGCCGTGCCCGCGAAGTAGCGGTAGGCGCCGGGGTCCTCCACGTCCTGCTCGGGTACGCGCATCAGCCGCACACCGCCGAAGCGCCCGTGCGGGACGCCCCAGAAGTACAGGTCCCCGTCCACTTCGGCGACGCTGACCTGGATGAAGTTGCTCGTGCCCGGCCAGCGGGGCGCGTCCAGCTTGGTCCAGGTCCTGCCCTGGTCGGTGGATTTCGCCAGCCCCGCATGGTTCGCCTCCCACTCCCCCGGTTCGCCCCAGTGGCGTACCGACATGTAGGCCAGGTACATGGCGCCGCCGGCCTCGAAGCCGTAGGTGGGGATGACCGTCATCTCCTGGCCGTCCGCCTTCCGGGAGGGCAGCAACTCCTTCGCCCAGCCGATGTCGTCGGCGATGAAGCCGTCGAGGCGGATGCCGTCGGACGGATCGGTGTCGTCGGTGTACGCCAGGACGTTGGAGCGCCAGGCGTCGCCGCCCGCTCCGGCCTTGCCGTCCTCGCGCGGGCCGAAGGTGTCGCCGAAGACGAACCAGGTCCTCCCGGCGGCCTCGAACATCGAGCCGAGGTCCGTGCCGTGGACGTGGAAACGGTCGGTGCGGTTGGGCGAGTCGGCCCCGGTGAGCTGGGTGACGCGCTGCACGTCGCGGACACCGGCGAGGACGGCGGGGCGGGGTTCGGGGTCGAGCATGGCGCCTCCTGGTTCCGCGCAGCCGGCCGCCACCACCACCAGCGCCGCGGCGAGCGCCGCGCGGCTTCGTCGGCGGCTGGTGGCGGTCGTCACTTCAGCTCCACGTCGCCGCACAGGTGCACCGTCAGCCCCAGTTCGTGGAACAGGGCGGCCTTGGCGAGCAGCGCGCGGTCCGCGCCCGCGGCGTCCGGGGCGTACGCGACCTGGACGTGGTTGGCCTTGTGCCGGGCCATCAGCTGGTCCCGGCCGACGCCGTGCAGGACCGCGTGCATGATCGGCCACTGCGGGGTGGTGGCGTCCAGCCGGCGCCGCGTCTCCTCCTCGGGCAGCTCGGCCACATGGCCGCGGCCCAGGTCCACATGGAGCGCCCCGTCCATGATGAACACCCGCGACCAGACGATCTCGCCGGGCTTGGAGACGCCGCTGAGGGTGCCGCCGCCGAGCGGGAAGTACATCGGCGGCTGGCGCATGCTCCAGCTCTTGTCGTAGCCGCCGTTGTGGGCGGCGGGCACCGAGCCGGAGATCTCGAAGACCCAGACGAACTCGCCGCCGTACTCCGCGCCCCAGCGGATGTCGTGGAGCGTGGTCGCCGGGTCCAGGCCCATCGCGGTCCAGATGCGGTTGGTGACCAGCGCGTCGACGGCGACGCCCTCGTCCACCTCGTTGAAGTGCGGCAGCGGCCGGCCGGCGTACAGCTCGCGGGAGCCGTCACGGCTGAACACCGGGGGCCGGTCACCGTCGTTGAGCAGGCCCTCGGCGAGATCGCTGGCCGGGACGGTGTCCTTGAGCCCCTGCTGGTACTGGATGCCGACCGCGTCCAGACCGAAGTCGTCGCTGATCCGCAATGCCGCTACGTACATCTTGAACTGGCTGGTGAGCTGGGCCTCGGTGAGTTCGGTGGCCTCGTCGGTGCCCAGGTGGAAGATGAAGCCGCGCTCGTCCAGCCAGCGCCGGACGTCCTTGGCCTCCTCGTCCGTGACCTTGGCCATCTCGGCGACCAGGGCGCTCTGCGACAGGCGTTCCTTGTAGATGCCGAGGGGGTTGAGCAGTTCGTCGTCGAAGATCGCGTTGTACATGCCCATGCAGCCCTCGTCGAAGACGCCGATGATGGCCTTGTCGTCCTTCAGCTGCCGGGCGAGGGCGCTGCCCAGTTCCACCTCCGCCGCCCCCGCGTCCAGCGGGGGCAGTGCGCGGACATGCGACTGGTCGTGCTCGAGGGTGCCGGTCTCGAGCCAGCGCTCCAGTCCCGTACGGGCCCAGTCGTCGGTGAAGTCCTCGCTCCACAGGATCGAGTGATCGACGCCGGCCTTGGTCAGGCTGGCCGTCAGTCCCAGCAGACCCACGAGACCGGGATGGGCGCCGGACCAGTTGGCGACGACGAGGATCGGACCCCCGTGGTCGCGCAGGCCCGCCAGGACGTGGTGGCTGTACTGCCAGACCGCGGTGACCACGATCAGCGGGGCGTCGGCGGGCAGTTGCCGGAACACCTCCAGGCCGCGCCGCTGGCTGTCGATGAAGCCGTGCCGCGCCCCGGCGTCGACCTCGTGGCCGCGCCGGACCGACCAGCCCAGCCCCGTCACGGCGGCGGCGAGGTCGGCCTCCAGCCGCTCCTGTGCGGGCCAGCAGGCGACGTTGGCGCTGGGCCGGAGGTCTCCGCTGGCCACGGTGTACACGGTGCGCGGGAGTCGGCGCGGTCGCTCGGTGGGCTGGGGCAGCGTGTAGGTACGCAAGGAGGATCCTCCCCGTGCTGGCAACGGGCCGATGGTGCGCGGGCCGGCTGCGGTTGACCCCGCGTGGGCTCGCGGTGCCGGAAATCTCGCAGAAATCGATTTCAGCGTCAAGGGCTCTCACAGCCCCGGATTCGCCCGCAGCGGCCGGGCGGCCGCTGTCGGCGAATCGGTGCCGGGGGCGTTGACGCGCACGGCTGCGCCTGGCAACCTCACTCGACTGCGGGGCCAAATACCGGGCTCACCGCGCACAATCCACGCTCCCGCTTGGTCGCTCACCTTGGTCGAGCAGCCTTGCCCGCAGGTCATCGGCACGTACGCGTGCAGCCATACAGTCGTCGGAAAACGATTCCGTCTCTGCGTCACCCGGCACGGGTGACCGGTCGCCGGCACCCCCAACGCACGCCCTCAGGAGGACGAATGAAACGGTCCACATTCCTCAAAGCCGCCGCCGGCAGCGTGCTCGGCGGCCCGGGACTGCTCGGCGCCGCGGGCGCGGGCCCCGCCCGCGCGGCCCAGGGGGCGGGGGCGGCTCAGGTGGCGCAGGAGCAGGCGCTGCAGGTGACCAAGGTCGCCAACCTCACCGGACCCGGGCTGACGACGGCGTACCGGATGGAGGCCACCGATCTGGGCATCCCGGTCCGAACTCCCGACGGACGGCTGCTGTTCGTCTTCGGCGACACCTTCGAGCAGGCCTCCGTAGGCGGCGGCTGGTGGCGCTCACCGGTGGCCCTGTGGTCGAACACCACGGACCTGACCTCCGGGGTGCGCTGGTCCGGGGCCGTGGGCGGGGCGGCGGCCGAGCAGCTGTGGTTCTACGAGCACGACAACCCGGTGTTCTCCACCGTGCTCCCCTCCGACGTGATCACCATCGGCGGCAGCATGTATCTGCACGTCATGGTGAACAAGGGTCTGCACAACGTGGTGTGGACCGAGATCTGGCGCTCCGACGACTCCGGCGCCAGCTGGTACCACACCGGCGCCAAGTTCGCCCCGGACGCACACGGCGGCCTGTTCCAGTGCATCAGCTGGGGGCTGGGCAACGACGGCTGGGTGTACGTCTACTCCACCGCGTTCACCCGCCAACACCCGCTGATCCTGACCCGGGTGCGCGCCGACCGGATCGCCGACCCCGCCGCGTACGAGCCCTGGGGCTACCGCAACGGCGCCTGGGCGTGGGGCAATCCGGCCACCCCGATCCTCGAGGGCGAGTTCGGCGAGCTGTGCTTGCGGCCCCTGGGCGGCAAGTGGATCCTCACCTGGTTCAACGCGGGTGACTACCGGATCGACGGCATCATCATGGACTACCCCACGTCGAACCTGTACACCGCACATCGGCGCACCCTGATCCACGGCGGCGAGTGGGGCAGCGAGGACGACTCGCATGTCGCCCAGCTCTACGGCGGCTACATCATCCCCGGCTCCACCCTGGACGATCTGCATCTGGCCGTCAGCCAGTGGAACACCGCCCAGGGCTGGCCGTACCGGGTGATGCAGCACCGCGTCCAGGGCTTCGCCTCGGACACGGCACCGACCCGCTACTACGTCGACACCTTCGCCGACGCGCCCGTCTACGCCTCACCGACGAGCACCGTGCAGACGGGGACCCTGCGCGCGGGCACGAACTACGTCTACTGCAAGACCTGGGGCCGCGAGATCCGGGACGCCTCCAGCAACTACAACCACTGGTGGCTGCGCACCGACCCGGATGTGGGGCCGTCGGGCCAGTACGTATCCGCGTACTACCTGTCCCGGTGGGGCAACGACGAAGCGAAGGACAACAACGGCGCGGTGATCCCCGACTGCTGAACCGGCGCCTGGTCACGCGCTGCCCGTGTGCCGCCAGCCCTGCGAGTCCGTGGCGCGTGGGTAGTCCGACGGGGCGGGTTCGACCCGGCGTCCCTCGTACTGCGTCGAGAGCACCATCGAGGTGCTCATGGCTCCGTGCTTGCCGAGGCGTTCCAGCAAGCCTTCCAGATGCTCGAGCGAGGCGGCCCGCACCTTGAGCATGGTGCAGTGCTCGCCGGTGAGCTTGTGCACCTCGACCACCTCCGGGTAGTCGTCGGCGGCAGAGGTCTTCAGCAGGCAGCTGCCCAGCTGGCAGCGCAGTTGTACGAACATCGACACCGGCTGCCCCACCCGCCCCGCCGACACCTTGGCCTCGTACCCGGTGATGACCCCGTCCCGCTCCAGCCGCCGCACCCGCTCGGCGACGGCGGGCGGGGAGAGGTTGACCCGGCGGCCGAGCTGGGCGTACGAGAGACGGGCGTCGGCCTGGAGCTCGGCGAGGAGGCGCCAGTCGAGTTCGTCAAGGTGCACTTCTTCGGAACGAGAGCCCATCAGGGGTGAGAGCCTTTCATTCGTAAAGCAGTCGGCGGGGGAAGTCCGTTGATCGTGCCTTCTGTCGATGTTCGGCTTTCCATAGCGTTGCAGGGTATGGGAGTTGTGAACAGCCGTACGGCGATGGTCCGTTTGCTGGCCGGTGTGGCGCTGGTCAACCTGATGATGTCCGGGGCCTCCACCATGGCCACCCTGATCGCCGCGGACGCGGTGGGCGAGGCGTGGAGCGGCCTGCCGAACGTGGCCGGTGTCATGGGCACGGCCGCCGGAGCGATGGGGCTGTCCGCGCTGATGAGCCGCCGCGGCCGCCGCGCGGGTCTGCTCGCCGGGTACGGACTGGCGGCGTCCGGTGCCCTGCCCGCGGGCGGGGGCGCGGCACTCGCGGCCGGCGGCGCCCCCGTCCTGGGCGTCGTGCTGCTCTCGGTGGGTCTGGCCCTGCTGGGCGCCGGCAACAGTGCTGCCCTGCTGTCCCGTTACGCGGCGACGGACCTGTATCCGCCAGAGCGGCACGGAGCGATGATGGGCGTGGTGGTGTGGGGCGGCACTGCGGGAGCGCTGGCGGGGCCGGCGATGCTCCCCCTGACGACACACCTGGTATCCCCACCGGAAATGGGCCCCTACGCTTTGGCTTTCGTGGCATCGCTGGGAGCGCTGGTGGCGGTGGCAGGCTTGCCCGGGGCCAAGGCGGCGGGCGAGCGATCCGCCCGATCAGCAGACGATGGGCGCACCCCAGGGGGGAGACGGGTAGGCGCAGTCGACCACACACCTGCGTCCCCGCAGGCCCATCCTGCCGCCGGCACCTCCGTCGCCCTGCTGTCCATGATCACGGGCCAGGTGGTGATGGTCGCCGTCATGACCATGGCTCCCGTTCACCTTCACACCCACGGCCACGGCCTCGGCGCGGTAGGTGTCGTCCTGACCGCCCACCTCGCCGGGATGTTCGCCCTCGCCCCGCTCTCCGGCAAGCTCGCCGACCGGATCGGCGGCGCGGCGACGATCCGCGCGGGCTTCGGGGTGCTGGTGACGTCCGGCGCCTGCACGGTGCTGGCGGGCCCGTCTGCCGGGTTCCTCTTCTCCGCAGGGCTCTTCCTCCTCGGCTACGGCTGGAACCTGACCTTCGTCGGCGGCAGCGCTCTCCTCGCGGGCCGCTCCGCCCGCCTCCAAGGCCGCGTGGACGCGCTGGTGTGGGCGGCGTCCGGCGCAGCCGGGCTCGCCGCCGGGCCGCTCATGGCAGGCGCGGGCTTCGGGGCGCTGGTCGTGGTGGCGTGCGCGGCGGTCGTCCTTCCGGCGTCGCTGCTGCGCGAGCGGCCGCAGCGGGCAGCAGCCCCGGACCCGGCTGAAACGGAGGAGGGGACCGGCCGCTGCCACCACGACGCAGGAATCCGCCCAGCCGGTCGGTGAGGCAGGCGCACCGCGGGGATCACTCGACGGGCGGCTCTTGCGTAGCGGTCAGAACACCATCGCGAGGAGGTCGGCGAACAGCTCTTGTTCGTCGATGTCCAGCCCGCGCTTGGTGAACCAGGTCGCCATGTTGTGGCAGTCACGCAACAGGAAGTCCATGCCCTTCGGATTGCCGACGATGTCGACCACCTGCGGCAGGTCGATCATCACGATCCGGTCGGATTGGGCGAGGACGTTGTACGGCGAGAGGTCGCCGTGGGCCAGTCCCGCCCGGGCCAGCTCGCGCATGGCGCCGCGCAGTTGCTCGAAGTACCGCTCGAGGCGGTCCTTCGGCGGCCGGACCTGGGCGAGTCGCGGCGCGGCTCCGCCTTCACCGTCGTCGATGAACTCCATCAGCAGCTCAGTCCCGTCGACCTGCACGGGGTACGGCACGGGGACGCCGGCCTGCCACAGCCGGCACAATGCGTCCCACTCCGCGTAGGCCCACTGCCCGGCGGCGACGCTGCGGCCGTGCGCGGTCTTCTTCGCCATCGCGCGGCTGTCCCGGCTGTTGCGGGTACGTCGGCCTTCGACGTACGACGCGCTGCGGTGGAAGGACCGGTGTTCTTCGGTGCGGTAGCGCTTCGCGGCCAGCAGGGAGGACTTGGCCGGGGTGTCTCCGATGGCTTCGACGGCGCGCTCGATCAGGAAGACGTCGGCTTCCTTGCCGGTTTTCAGGACGCCGAGCTCGGTGTCGATCGCGGCCTGTTCCGTCACGACCCATCCGGGTCGTGGTTCCGGGCCGCGAGAGCCGCGCTCGATGTCGAGCCAGGTGGACCAGCGTTGATCCGGGCCCAGCTGCTCGTCGACCTCGACGAAGCGGACGCCGAAGGGGTCGGCCGGATGGGGTCGGGACTCGCGGCTCAGCTCTGCCGGGCGGGAGTCGAGATCGGAGAGGTTGTCAGAAAGGTCGTGCTCGGTACGAAAGACGTCGGAAGACATCGGGGGTGCTCCTGAACGGTGAGGTGAGACTGACACGGACATGCCGCAGCACAGTGATGGCCATTCGTCAGCCCTCCTCAGGTCCAGGCAGCGCTCCTCGCCGCTCGGTCGCACCAGGGTGCATGCCCGCTCTCGCGCGCGCAACGTATTTACCGGCTCTCAGGATCGCGAGCACCTGGGCCGGCGGCGGACGGGCAGTCGGCGATCACGGCGCGGCCGGCCTCGTGGTGCGCGAGACGTCATTGCCGCCGGCCGTGTCGCTCCTCGGCCACGACCCGTAGCCCCTGCGGTGCCGGCCGGATCTGCCGACACCGTGGGTGCGGGTCACGCGCCGGCGCGGACCAGCCCGCATTCGTACGAGAAGATCACGGCCTGCACCCGGTCCCGGAGGGCGAGCTTTGCCAGGATGCGGCTGACGTGGCCCTTCACGGTCCCTTCGGTGAGGAAGAGGCGGTCGGCGATCTCGGGGTTCGAGAGCCCCCGGGCGATCAGTTCGAGCACCTCGCGTTCCCGGTCGGTGAGGACGCGCAGCTCGGCCTCGGTGCGGGGCAGCGGGTCGCCGGACGTGCCGATGTGGCGTTCGATGAGTCGTCGGGTGACCGGTGGGGCGACGATGGCGTCGCCCTTGGCCACCACGCGGATCGCGGACAGCAGGTCGGCGGCGAGGGTGTCCTTGAGCAGGAATCCGCTGGCGCCGGCCCGTAGCGCGGTGTACACGTACTCGTCGAGGTCGAAGGTGGTGAGGATCAGGATGCGCGGTCCGTCCGGGAGCGATGCGCGGATGCGGCGGGTGGCCTCGAGACCGTCCACCTCGGGCATCCGGATGTCCATCAGCACGACGTCCGGCGTCGTTTGAACCGCCAGGTCGGTGGCTGTGGCGCCGTCGTCGGCCTCTCCGACGACGTCCATGTCCTCGGCGTTCTCGAGGATCATCCGCAGGCCGGCGCGGAGCAGGACCTGGTCGTCGACCAGCAGAACCCGGATCATGCGCTCGCTCCCGGCTCCGGTGGATCGACGGGGATGCGGGCCCGTACCGCATAACCGCCGCCCGGCTCGGGGCCTGCGGCCACTTCGCCTCCCAGCAGGGCCGCGCGTTCCCGCATGCCCCGCAGTCCGTTGCCGACCGTGTCGGCCTTGTCGGCTGCCGGCCCGCCGGTGCCGTTGTCGCTGACCTCGAGGCTCAGCTCGTCGCTTGTGTAGGACACCACCACCTGGACGCAGGCGCCCGGCCCGGCATGTTTCATGGTGTTGGTCAGCGCCTCCTGGACGATCCGGTACGACGAGACGTCCACGCCGGCGGGCAGCGGTCGCGGCGATCCGTCGAGGTGGAACTGGACCGGGGTGCCCGCCTGGCGGACCTGCCCGATGAGGCGGGGCAGTTGCGCCAGCCCCGGCACCGGCCGCGTATCGCCGTCGATCTGTCCGGACCCGGATGAGGACAGCACGTGCCGCATGTCGGCGAGCGAGGCGCGGCCGGTCGCCACGATGGTGTCCAGCGCGGCGAGGGTGTCGTCGGGCCGGTTGGCGAACGCCGCGGCGCCGCCTTGCGCCTGCATCACGATGACGGCCAGGCCGTGCGCCACCACGTCGTGCAGTTCGCGGGTGATCCTGGCGCGTTCGGCGGCCACGGCCAGCGCGGCTTGCTGGTCGCGTTCGCGCTCCAGGTCGCGCGCCCTCGCCCTGAGTTCGCCGAGGTAGGCGCGGCGGCTCTGCAGGCCCCATCCGATCGCCCAGGCGCCGAGCAGCAGGGAGCCGAGGACGGGGATCCCGCCCCAGTCGGTCGGGCCGAACGCCGTGGGTTCCTCGCCGCGCGGCAGTGCGGCGTCGCCGGTTGCCGACTGCGGTGGTGGCCCGGCGACTCCCGGCGGGCGTTCCTGTCCGCCGGTGCGGGGGCCTCCGTGGAGCCAGCCGTCGGCCTTGCCGTCGAGGGTCACGTAGGCCGACCACGCCGTCGCCACGGCCAGGGCGGCGCCGAGCAGTGCGAGCGACACCTGGCGCCGGCGCTGAGCGGCGATCGTGTACAGGGCGACCGGAACGGCCAGGTCGGCGGGCACGGGCCCGGCTGCCAGCGACATCTGTACGACGGTGGCGAGCGACGCCGCCGCGAGTGCCGGAATCGGCCACGTGCGGCGCACCGCCACGGCGGCGACGCAGACCCCGATCAGGGCCCACCTGGCCACCGGCTCCTGCAGCCACCGCACTTCGCCGAACCAACCGGTGCTCTCCTCGGTCGCGGCGGTGCCGGTCCACACCCACGTGCCCGCCAGCAGCAGAGCGGCGAGGACGGCATCCTGGACGCTCGATCTGCGTAAGGCGTGCCACGCCACGTAGATTTTCATACCAGGCAGCACCCTAAGGCTCGGCGGCGCCGTCCAGTACCCGTCGAAAGTCAGGGTTCAGAACATGACCAGGGGCAGGTGCGCCGGCACTCCGGCACCGCGCAGCCTCTGACGTATGACGAACATCTCCCGCGCTGCCGACGGCAGCTCGCGCCACCACCGTGCGATGAGAACACCACTTCTGCTGCTGGCCACTGTGTGCCTGGTGCTGGCCGGCGGGGGTGCCGCGCTCTGGCTCAACGTCGGAGACGACACGCCCTACGCCGACGCCGCGTGGAAAGAGGTCGTACCTGGAGGCGACTGCCACTGCGCGGACGGGAGCGAGTTCAAGTTCTGGGACCGGCGGGCCGATCCGGCCAAGGTGGTGCTGTTCCTGAACGGCGGCGGTGTCTGCTGGGACGCGACCAGCTGTGCCTTCACCAGCGACGGCACTCCCGGCGAGAGCGAACTCTACGACTGGAACCTGCAGTCCGACGGTCCGGGAAACAACTTCGGAGAGGACGGGATCTTTGACTTCGCCAACGACGAGAACCCGTTCGCCGACTACTCGTTCCTCTACGCGGCCTCTTGCACCGGCGACGCGCACCTCGGCAACGTTTCCCAGAAGTACTCCGACACGTTGACCGTCGAACACAACGGCTACGTCAACGGCACCGCCGCCCTGGACCACCTCGCCAGGACCTACCCGGACGCCACCCAGGTCGTCGTCATCGGCAAGACCGCCGGGTCGATCGCCGCCCCCGTCTACGGCGGACTGATCGCCGACCGGCTCCCGGACGCCCAGGTCACCGTGTTCGGCGCGCAGTCCGGTGCCTGGCCCGACAACCCCGACTTCAACACCGACGTCCTCGACGCGGCATGGGGCGCCTACGACACCATGCCCGACTGGGCCGTCCAAGGACTCACCGCCCGCCAATGGGGCGTCCCCGGGTTCTGGACCCAGGCCGGCCTTCACAACCCGGACCTCGTGCTGTCCCGATTCGACTACGCCCACGACCCGCATGCGGCCGTCGAGATCAGCGGATGGGAACACGGCGACTCACCGAGCGTCGACCCCGTGCCCGGCTTCGACGAGCTGGCCGTCATCGACGCCAACGAGAAGGCCATCGAAGCCGCCGGAGCGAACCTGCACAGCTACACCGCACCCGGTGAAGGCCACGGGCTCTTCGAGTTCGAGGACTTCTACCAGATGAAGGTCAACGGCGTCCGCCTGGTCGACTGGCTCGACACACTGGTCACCGACGACCCGCCCGCCGACGTCCATTGCGACACGTGCGATCCGTAGAACCGGTCCTCGACGAGGCGGAAGGGGCGCGGCCGGGTGGGCCGCGCCCCTCGTTGTCAGGGACGCTGCTTCGCCCGGTCCACGACCGCCCAGCGGTCCTGGTGGATCAGCTGGGTGTACGTGTTCTTGCCCGAGACCCGCTCGCTGCGGTAGCCGAGGCACTCGTACGTCCGCGGGTCGAAGATGATCACCACGGCCCACATCGCCCCGGGAAAGGAGATCGCGACACCCTCGCGGCCCTTCGCGGACTTCTGCCCGGGAGTCACCGTGATGCCGGGGATCTTCCCGAGCGCTTCGTACGCGGCGGCACGCAGCCCCTTCGGCATCACCACCGTCTTGTACAGCAAGCTCCCCAGATAGAAGTGGACGTCCGCCCAGTAGCGGTCGAGGTCCTTCTTGGGCTGCGGCCCGGCCACGGCGACGATCAGCTTGTCGGGATCCGTGGGGAGCGCGGTGAGGGTCTCCCAGTCGAACGGCGGCCAGAACCCCTTTCCGGAAGGCTTGCTCCACTCGCCGTGGCCCATCTCACCGCCCCAGGACGGTTTGGAACCGTCGATCGACTCCCAGTTCTCATTGACGTAGGTCTTCACCGCCCCGGTCCTCTGGTTCGTCTCGCGGTGGATCACCTTGGTATAGATGAACTGGTCGTCACGCGGCGGCACGACGGGCTTGTACGTCGCACGCTCCCGCTCCGCCGCACGGTTCAGCACGACGGCGGCGGCCGGCTGCATTCGTGGCACGGCCCGGTCCTGCTCCGCGTGGTCATCCTCATCGCGAACGACGTACGTCGTGGCCACGGCCGCGCTCGCCGCCGCGGCGACGGAGACCCGTAGGACGGCCCGGCGCCGCACCGGGGGACGAGCGCCGCCGACAGCGGCAAGGAGTCGGCTGCGGGCGTCGCGCCGCGCCTGGTCGCCGAGCGGGGCCGCGTCCGCGTCCCACTCCTTCAACAGCTCGAGTTCATTCATGGCCGGAGACCTCTCGCAGAGCACTCGGATCGGATCCACCCAACGCGTCACGCAACTTTCCCCGAGCCCGGTGAAGCCGAGACCGCACCGTGCCCACAGGCACGCCGAGAGCCTGCGCGACCTCCTCGTAACCGAGATCACCCCAGGCCACCAGAAGCAGCACATCCCGGTGCCGGGCCGGCAGCCCGGCCAGCGCCGCCGCCAGCTCACGCCCCGCCCCGGCCGCACTGACCCGCGCCACCACCCGGTCCGCCACCGCCTCGTCGTGCTCCGCAGGCGCGGGCATGCGTGCCAGCGCCTTGAACCGACGCGCCTCCGCCCGTCGATGCCGGGCCACCAGATTCGTGGCGATCCCGAACAGCCACGGCCGGGCGTCCGCCCGCCCGTCGTCGTACCGGTGGCGCTGCTGGAAGGCGGTGGTGAAGGTCTCCGCCATCAGATCGTCGGCGACCTCGCTCCCGAGCCGGCGCGCCGCGTAGCGATGCACCGCATCGGCGTGCCGATCGAACAGCACGGCAAAGACCTCGGGCTCATCCCGCGACCGCGCGATCACGAGGGCGTCGCTCTCGGCCCCGGATTCCTCCTCGGGGCGACGATCCGCCCCGACCAACAGGCGCACGCCTGGCTCGACGGCCATCGGGCCTCCTTACAAACGCTTCGAACGCTTGGGCTTACACCCCTCCTTCGCCGCAGCCGTCAAAGCAGTTCCACTACGCCCGCGACCTTCGGCGCTCCCCGCTGCCGCTGATCACCTATCCCGCGTCCGCCGCCACTCGGAACCCGGTGTGCCCCGTCGACGTGTCGGGCGTGTTCGACGTACGGGCCGAGCAGCGGTAGCGGTTGCAGTACGAGGCGTGGCACAGGTGGGAGCCGCCCCGCAGGGTACGGGCGGGGCTGCCGGGGGTGAAGCGGTCGGCGGTCCACTCCCAGACGTTGCCCACCGCTTGGTACAGGCCGAAGGCGTTGGGGGCGTGGGAGCGGGCGGGGGTGGTGCCCACCCGGGTTGCGGGCCGGTCGGGGAAGTCGCCGCGGAAGATCGTCACCCGCTCCGGCGTCGGTGGTTCGTCGCCCCAAGGGTAGCGGGCCTGGTCCAGGCCGCCGCGGGCTGCGTACTCCCACTCCGCCTCGGTCGGCAGCCGGGTGCCGGACCAGGCGCAGTACGCCAGCGCGTCGTGCCAGGACACGTGGGTGACCGGATGACCGAGCCGGTCGTCCGAGGTGGTGCCCGGCCCCTCCGGCCGGCCGTGCCAGGCGCCGGGCACCGCCAGCCACCAGTCGCTGCCCGGCACCGGCTCGGCGGTCGGGCGCAGGTGGGCCGGGACCACGCCGCGGAACACGAAGGAGTAGCCGAAGACCTCGGCCTCCGTGCGATAGCCGGTGGCCTCGGTGAAGGCCCGGAACTCGGCGTGGGTCACGGCCGTTGCCGAGATCCGGAACGGCGCCAGGGTCACCTCGCGCACCGGGCCCTCCCCGTCGTCCGGGAACGCGGCCGGGTCCGCGGTGCCCATGCGGTAGCTGCCACCGGGCAGCGGAAGGAGCGAGGCGAACGGAGCCAGGTCCCCGCCCCCGGCTCCCACGGGCAACACACCGGGCCGTTCTGCGGGGATCACCGAAAGCGGCACGGTGAGTGATGCCGGCCGCGCATCGCGGCCCGGTGTGCAGCAGGGGCGGGTCATGGCAGGGCCTCCTCAGACCGCGCGGTCGGCGGCCAGGGCGGCCGACAGTGCGGGGATGCCCAGCGCGGTCTCGTCGGCGGGCGTCGCCTGGTACAGGCTGTTGCGCAGCTGGTAGGGATCGTCCTGCAGGTCGTAGAACTCGCGGAACGTCACCTGGCCGGTCCCGCTGACCGTGCCCGCGGCGTCGGAGGTGAGGTCGTAGTACTCGGTGTACTGCCGGTCCTTGGCGACGTACGACGACCAGGTGGCGTGCCCCCCGGTGCCGGTCCCCTGCTTCCACCACTCGATCAGCAGGTGGTCGCGGAAGTATCCGGTGAGCAGGGAGTGCCCGTCGTGCGGGGTGTCCGGGGTGATGCCCGCGGCGTCGAGGAGGGTCGGGGCGATGTCGATGTTGGCGACGATCCGGTTGTCGACCGTACCGGAGCCGAGGCCGCCGGCCGGCCAGGACAGATAGAACGGCACCTCGTGTGCGGGGCGGTAGGGCACGCCCTTGCCGGACAGTCCGTGGTCCGACCAGTTGAAGCCGTTGTCCCCGATGTAGATCACCAGCGTGTTCTCCAGCTCGCCGAGCGCGGCCAGCTTGTCGTGGAACGCCTGCACCGCGTCGTCCACCGAGCGCAGGGTCCGCAGCTGCTCCGCCCGTACCCGCTGCCCGTCGGCGAGGGTCTGGGTGGCGTTTTGCACATAGGCGGGCTTGTCACTGCGGTCCGCCTCGGGGACGGAGGGCCGGCCGTTCCAGTCCGGAACGGCGGTTCCCGCGTACTTGTCCTCCGGGGTGCGCGGGCCGTGAGAGGCGTAGGGGGTGACGTAGGCGAACCAGGGGCGGGTGTCGGTGCGGGACTTGTCGATGAACGCCAGGGTGCGGTTCTTGATGACGGTGGTCGTATAGCCGGAGATGGTCTTGACGGTACCGTTGACGTTGTACGTGCCGTCCACGTACGACGGCTTGAGCAGGGCGAAGTCCTCGAAGTGGGGCGGGTTGTCGGCGATGTCCCAGGAGTTGAGGTACTTGCCGAACAGGCCGGTGCGGTAGCCGGACTGCTTGAGGTACCGCTGCACCGTGGTGTGCTGGTCGAGCGAGTACGAGGCGCCGTTGTTGCGTACGCCGTGGTTGTGGGCGTAGCGCCCGGAGAAGACCGAGGAGCGCGAGGGGGCGCACAACGGGGTGGTGACGTGGCCGTTGGTGAAGCGCACGCCCTGGCCGGTGAGCCAGGCGACGGTCTGCGGGGTGGCCCACTCGGTGTGCTTGGGCTGGTCGTCGGTGACGATCAGCAGGATGTTGGGGCGGGCGGCGGCTCGTGCCGGGGTGGCGGTGAGGGCGGGCAGGGTGGCGCCGGCCGCGACGGCGGCGGTGCCGGCCAGGACTCCGCGGCGGGTGGGGCCGCAGGAGCTTGAGGCGCTCATGACAGCTTTCGTCCTCTCGTCGTCGTACGAGATCAGTGGAGGCGGTGTCATCGAGGCTAGGACCACGCGTCACGGTGATCCATGCACGCGGCAATAAGGCCTCATTGCCGGTTTGTTGCCGCGAAACAACCCCCTGATCAATACGGTCCGACGACCACCGGATCCACTGGCACCCCGCTGCTTCGCGCGGCGTATCCTGCGTCCGTGGGGCTGCGATTCGATACGCGCCGGTCGGACTCGCCGTGGGTCGATGCCGTGTGGACCTGTACGAGCGAGCAGGTCACAGCGATGACGTCCGTCGCCGGTGTGCGCTGGGGTCTGGTGTTCTGGAAGCAGGACGGCCGGTCCTGCACGGCCGTCACCGGCCCCGAGACTCGGACCAGCACCGCCCCCGTACCCACCGGAGCCACCTTCACAGGGATCGAGTTCGCCGTCGGCACCTCGCTCCGGTTCGCACCGGCGCCGACGCTGGTCGACGCCGGCCTCGAACTCCCGGACACCACGCACCGGACGTTCCGGCTGGACGGCATGCGCTGGCCCACGCCCGGTCCCGACGACGCGGAGGCCCTGGTCGACCGACTCGTCCGGGCCGGAGCCGTGCAGCGCGACCCGCTCGTCGCCGAGGTGCTGCGCGGCCGCCCACTGGCCGTCTCCGGACGCACGTTGGAGCGCCGGTTCCGCGCCGCGACGGGCATGACGCGCGGCGCCTTTCGGCAGATCGAGCGTGCCCGTACGGCGGCGGGGCTGCTGGCGTCCGGAGCTCGGGCCGACGATGTCGTCGCCAAGCTGTCCTACTTCGACGAGCCCCACTTGGCGAGGGCGCTGCGCACCTACATCGGACGAACCGCCGGGCAGCTGCGCGAGGGCGTTGGAGGGGCGATCTCACTGGACCTGGACTTGGATCTGGATCGTGCCCTGGACCTGGACCTGGGCCTGGATCAGCGCTTGACGTCGTAGACCAGCTTGACGATCCCGTTCGAGTATGTGTGCGAGTCGCGCAGCGTCAGCATGTACTTGTCGCGGTCGAGCCGGCCGAACAGGCTCTTTCCGGCGCCGAGCAGGACAGGGAAGACGAGCAGGTGGTACCGGTCGATCAGGCCCGCGTCCGACAGCCGCCGGGCCAGCTCGGCACTGCCGTGGATGAAGATCGCCCCGCCCTCGCCCTCCTTGAGCGCGGCCACGTCCTCGGCCGAACGCAGGATCGTCGTCGGCCCCCACCCGTCGACGAGGTCATCCTCGGACATCGCGGACGACACGACGTACTTGGGCAGCTCCTTGTAGTCGGCGTGATCCTCCGAGCCGGGCCACACCGAGGCGAACGCCTCGTAGCTGCGACGGCCGAACATGAGCGCTGTCGTGTCGGCGAGCTCCTCGCCTTTCAGCGACCAGGCCTCCGGGACGAACTCGAGGTCCTTGACCACCCATCCGCCGCTACGGTGCTCCTCCCCCGGCCCGCCGCCGGGCGAGTCCACGACTCCGTCCAACGACATGAATCCGGTGTAGACCAGGTCACGCATGGTGCTGCCTCCGCAAGGATCGGAACGGACTGAAGCGTCCACGCTAGATCGCAGCCGCGGCAGCCGTCTTGGACAGAAACGACAGCGGGGCCGACATCTTCGCGGTGCACTGCGCCGACGGCGCGGCATGGCAGATGGCCCGAGTACCCACCCCCTCACCACGGAAGGGACGGGCACAGGGTGCGAGGGTCAGTTCAGGCGTCCGCCGATGCCGCCGTCCGGGGCGATCTCGGCGACGGCGGCGAGGTCGTCGGCAGTGAGGGTCAGATCGGCGGCGGCGGTGTTCTGCGCGACGCGGCCGGGGTTGCGCGAGCCGGGGATGGGGACGATGTAGTCCTTCTGCGCCAGCAGCCAGGCGAGGGCGAGCTGGGAGAGGGTGGCGTCCTTGGTCTCGGCCAGCTCGGTCAGCTTGCCCGCGATGGCGAGGTTGGCGTCGAAGTTCTCCGGCTTCCACCAGGCCAGGCGCCGGCGGAAGTCGTCGGCGGTGTAGTGGTCGCGGGACTTCACCGCGCCGCTGAGGAAGCCGCGGGCGAGCGGGGAGTAGGCGACCAGACCGATGCCGAGTTCCTCCAGGACCGGGAAGAGCGGGGCGGTGTCGTGGGGCGCGAAGAGTGAGTACTCGTTCTGCAGGACCGAGATCGGGTGCACCGCGTGGGCGCGGCGGATGACGTCCTCGCCTGCGTTGGACAGGCCGAGGTACCTCACCTTGCCGGCGTCGACGAACTCCTTCATCACGCCGACGACGTCCTCGATCGGCACGTTCGGATCGGGCACGTGCTGGTAAAGGACGTCGATCACATCGGTATTCAAGTTGCGCAGGCTGTTGTCGACCACCTCGCGGATGTGGTCGGGCCGCGAGTCGGGGCCGAAGGTGGGGGTGAAGCCGAACTTGGTCGCGATCGTCACTTCGTCGCGGATCGGCGCGAGGGCGTGGCCGAGGAGCTTCTCGCCCTCGCCCCAGCCGTACATCTCCGCGGTGTCGAAGTGGGTGACGCCGAGGTCGTGCGCGCGGCGGATCGCGGTGATCGACTGGGTGTCGTCGGACGGGCCGTAGCCGACGGCCGTGCCCATGGCGCCGTAGCCGATCGCAGAGGCGGTCAGGCCCTGTGTTCCCAGATTCCGCTGTTCCATGAGGCACTCCTCTACCAAACCGAACCGTTTGGTTTGATCGTACGCCGGGGTCCTGCTTACGGCAAACCGAACGGTTCGGTCCGGTAGATTGGCGCTGTGAGCACTTCAGCCGGGACGGACTCCACCCGCGACCGCATCGTCGTCGCGGCCACCGCCGAGTTCGCCCGGCACGGCATCGCCGGCGCCCGCATCGAACGCATCGCCAAGACGGCGAAGACCAGCAAGGAACGGCTCTACGCCCACTTCCGCGGCAAGGAAGAGCTCTACGCCACCGTCGTCGCCCGCGAGATGGCCCTGGTCGCCGAGGCCACCCGCCTCGACGTCACCGACCTGCCCGGCTACGCCGGACGCGTCCACGACTACTTCACCACCCACCCCGACAGGCTCCGCCTGATGAACTGGGGCCGCCTCGAACTCGCCGACGCCCCACCCGACCCGGATGACCCCATCCAGGCCACCGTGCTCCACAAAACCGAGCAGCTCCGCGAAGCGCAGAAGGCCGGCCACCTCGACCCGGCATGGGACCCCGTCGACATCCTCATGTTCGTCAACCAGCTCGCCATGTCCTGGGCCGGCCAGACCGACCTGCTGCCCACCGACGAGAAACGACGCACCTCGTTCCTAACCGCCCGTCGCGAAGCCATCGTGACGGCGGTCCAGCGCCTGTTCCCTGCCTCTACCGCCTAGCGGTCAAGATCCGCCGGACAGAAGACCTGGTGCTGGTGCTCTCGCGCTCGCCGGTCAGGATGGCTGGACCCGGTCGAAGACCGCGATAGCTTCAGCGGGGTCCGGGCTCACGAGGCGTTCCAAGCCGGCCGTCGTGATCTGCGACCATCTGCCGGCCCGTGCCCACATCTGTTCCTCGAAGGCGCGAACGGTCTCGTCCAGATCATCTCCGGCGCCGATCGCGATGGACTCGGCGAGTTCCGCGCCCTCCAGCATCGCCAGGTTCGCGCCCGCCCCCAACGGCGGCATCAGGTGGGCGGCGTCGCCAAGCAGCGTCACCCCGGGGACATGGGTCCAGGCATGGTTCACGGGCAGGACGTACAGGGGGCGGTGTACGAAGGCGGTGCCGTGGCGGACGAGGTCGAGGACGGGAGCGGCCCAGCCGTCGAACAGGGCCAGCAGGCTTGCCCGCACGGCCTCGGCGTCGGTCAGGTCGAGGTTCGCGTGCCAGTCCAGCGGTGCGCGGAACTGGGCGTACACCTTGACGTGGCCGCCGCTGTTGCGCTGGGCGACCAGTGCCCGGTTCACGCCGTACACGGCCAGGGAACCGTCGCCGATCAGCCGGGAGAGGTCGGGGTGGCGGGTGTCGACGTCGTCGAGGGAGGTCTCGATCGCGGTGACGCCCGTGTAGTGCGGCGTCGCCGGTGAGACTGCCGGGCGGGTGCGGGACCAGGCGCCGTCCGCGCCGACCACGAGGTCGAACGCCTCCTGTCGCCCGTCCGCGAAGTGGACCAGCGCGCCGTCCGGGGTCCCTGGCACGACGTGCGTGACGGCCCGCCCCCATTGGACGTCGAGTTCGCCGAGCAGCAGGTCGCGGAGTTGCCCGCGGTCGATCTCGGGATTGGCCTCGTCGTCGGGGCGGGGTTGCCAGTCGCGCAGCACGGTCCCGTCCGGGTCCAGGATGCGCATGGCCTGCCCCTCAGGGCGGGACAGCGCCCGGAACTCCGTCAGCAGCCCCGCCTTGTCCAGGGCGCGCTGGCCCAGGCCTTCCTGCAGGTCCAGCGTGCCGCCAGGGGGACGGGCGTCGGGGGCGGGTTCGCGTTCGAGGACGGTGGCCGGGTAGCCGTGGCGGTGCAGGACACGGGCGAAGGTGAGGCCGCCAGGGCCGCCTCCGATCACGGCGATACGCTGTCTCATGCCGATACACTGTATTGATCAGCACGACGCATCGCAACGAAATGGTGTGACACATGACTGTGTGGGACCGGCCGGAGCCGCCGCCTCGCCCCGTGCCGCTCGACCGGGAGCGGATCGTCGCCGCCGCTGTCGCGCTGGCCGACGAGGGCGGGCTGGAAGCGGTGTCGTTGCGCAAGGTCGCCGCCCGACTCGACGCCGGGCCGATGCGGCTGTACGGGTTCATCTCCACCAAGGAGGAGCTGTTCGACCTCATGGTGGACGAGGTCCAGGCCGAGATCCTCGCCGAGGAGCAGCCCGGTGACTGGCGGGAGGCGTTGCGCGTCCTCGCCCACCGCACCAGGCAGACCGCGCTCCGGCACGAATGGCTGGCCGACCTGCTCGGTGGCCGACCGGCCCTGGGCCCGAACGGCCTCGCCATGGCCGAGGCCACGCTCTCCGCCCTCGACGGCCTCGCCGACATCGACACCGTGATGCGCGCTGTGGAGACCGTCAGCGCCTACTTCACCGGCGCGATCAGGCGCGAGATCGCGAACCTGCGGGCCGAGCGCGCCACGGGCCTGTCCAAGCACGACTGGCAGCGCACCTCCGGCCCGTACCTGACGAGAGTGCTGGCCACGGGCCGATTCCCGGCGCTGACCAAGGCCGTGTACGACGGTACGGACGTGGACGCCGCGACGTCCTTCGCGACCGGCCTGGAGTGGGTCCTCGACGCCGTCGCCGCCAAGCTCACCCCGCCTTGATCGTCTTACGTCACCGCTGACGTCCCCGTCTCTCACACGGCGTCGCCGTACTCCCCCGGACCACCAGCTCCGGCTCGAACAGCAGCTCATCGCCGTGCACGGGGTTTCCCTCCAGTTCCGCCGTCAGCAGGGCGACCGCGGCGTGTCCCATGGCCTCGATCGGCTGGCGGACGGTGGTGAGTGGTGGATCGGTGCAGGTCATCACCGGTGAGTCGTCGTACCCGACCACGCTGATGTCGTCCGGCACGCTCAGCCCGTAACGGCGTACGCCCCGGATCGCGCCGAGGGCGAGTACGTCGCTGGCGCAGATCAGGCCGGTCGCGCCGCGATCGATGAGCCTGCCCGCGGCGGCGCGCCCGCCCTCCATCGAGAAGATGGTGTGCTCGGCCAGGTCCCGACTGCCCGGGAAGGCGCTCAGTTTGCGTTGCGACGGCAGGTGGTCGGGAGGGCCGGCGATGAGGCCGATGCGCGTGTGGCCGAGGCTCGCCAGGTGGGTGTACGCGTGCTCGACCGCCACGGTGTCGTCGGCGGACACGCGCTGGAAGCCGAGCCCGTCGATGGAGGCGTTGATCAGGACGCTCGGCAGCCTGCGCTGCAGGAGTTGGTGGTAGTGGGTGTGGTCCGCGCCGGCCAGCGTGTGGCTGCCGCCGGCGAAGATCACGCCGGAGACGTGCTGGCCGAGCAGCATGTCGACGTAGTCCGACTCGGAGAGGCCGCCGGCGGTCCGCGTGCACAGCACTGGCGTGAAGCCCTGCTTGGCCAGGGCGCCGCCGACCACCTCCGCGAACGCCGGGAAGATCGGGTTGAGCAGGTCGGGCAGTACCAGCCCGACCAGCCTCGCCCGCTCTCCGCGCATCTTCACCGGCCGTTCGTAACCGAGTACGTCGAGCGCGGAGAGTACGGCGTCGCGTGTCGTATCGGAGATCCCCGGACGGCCGTTGAGCACGCGGCTCACCGTCGCCTCGCTGACCTTGGCGTACGTGGCGACCTCGGCCAGCCGCGTCATACCCGCGGTCCCGTCACCGTAGGGGGAACGCCGACGTAGGCGCTGACACCCGTTGCGCGCCTCATTTGAGCCCCGAGTGGGCCAGGCCCTCGACGAACTGGCGCTGTGCGACCACGAAGACGATCAGGACCGGCAGGACGGTCATCGTGGCGGCCGCCAGTTGGGTGTTCCACATCTCGCCCCCGTAGGCGTCGGTGAACCGGGTGAGCGCCTGCGGCAGCGTGAACAGATCCGGCGAGGTGAGGTACACGGTGGGTTCCAGGTAGAGGTTCCACGAGGTGAGGAAGGTCAGGATCGCGACCGCGGACAGCGCCGGCCTGGCCAGCGGCAGGCAGATCCGCCACCAGATCGCGGGGCGGCCGAGGCCGTCCAGCCGGCCCGCCTCCTCCAGTTCGACCGGGAGCGCGATGAAGAACTGCCGCATGATGAAGGTGGCCAGGACGCACGGGGCGGCCAGGGCGGTGACCAGGATCAGCGGCCAGTGCGTGTTGACCAGTCCGGCCTGTTTGAACATCTGGAACAGCGGCACGATGGTCACCTCGCTGGGTACCAGGAGTCCGACCAGCACCACCAGGAACAGGGCGTTCGCGCCGGGGAAGCGGATCCGGGCGAAGGCGTATCCGGCGAGGCTCGAGACCAGCAGCGTGATCAGGGTGACCAGGACGGCGATGTAGACGCTGTTCAGGTACTGCCGGGCGAACGGCTGGAAGCTGAACGCTTCGGTGTACGCGGAGAGCGTGGGGTTGGCGGTCCACAGCGAGGGCGGCGCCTTGAAGATCTCCGCCAGCGGTTTCACCGAGGCAGCCACCATCCAGACCGTCGGCACGGCGAAGGGGATCGCCAGCACGCCGAGCACGGTCACCAGCAGTGCGCGCCGAAGGAACGGCTGCGGCTTACTGCCCAACGGCTGCGGCTTACTGCTCATGGAACACCCACTTCCGGCGCAGCTGCCACTGCAGCAGGGTCAGCACCATGACGAACGACAGCAGCATCAGCGCGAGCGTCGAGCCGTACCCGATGTCGTTGAACTCGAAGGCCTGCTGGAAGACGTAGAACACGAGCACCGTGGTGCTCAACTCCGGGCCGCCGCCGGTCAGCACGGCGATCTGCGCGAACGACTGCAGGGCGCCGACGATGGTGATGATCGCGGTCAGCAGCAGCGTGGGTGAGATGAGCGGCAGGGTGATCCGGGTGAAGATCGCCCTGCTTCCCGCGCCGTCGAGCCGGGCGGCCTCGTACAGCTCGGACGGCACGCCCTGCAGTGCGGCGAGGAAGAGCACCATGTTGACGCCGACGCTGCGGATCACCTGGGTGACGATCACCGACGCCATGGCGGTGTGGCCGTCCTGCAGCCAGTTCGGTCCCGTGATGCCGACCACGTCGAGCACTGCGTTGATGCCGCCGTTGTCCTGCAGCAGGAAGCCCCAGACCAGCGTCCAGGCCACGACGGAGACGACGACCGGCGAGAAGAACAGGGTGCGGAAGAACGTCGCTCCCCGGAACCTGCGGTTGAGCAGGACGGCGAGCAGCAGGCCGAGGGTGATGTTCAGGACCACGACCCCGCCGCAGAAGACGGCGGTGGCCAGCAGCACCTTGGGCAGTTGCGGGTCGGAGGCCAGGGCCGCGTAGTTGTCGGCTCCGACGAAGGTCTGCTTGCCGCTGAAGACGTTCCAGTCGTTCAGGCTGTACCAGACGGCCAGCCCGACCGGGATCAGCACGAAGAGGACGACCCCGGCGAGCTGCGGTGCGATGAACAGGTAGCCGGTGAGTACGTCCCGGCGCCGGGTCGTCCAGAACGGTGGTGCGGTCACGTCCCGGGCGGGCCTCGACGCCCGGGACGTGCTCGGGGTCCTCGTCAGGGTGGCCATGGTCACTTGGCCAGGACCGGCTCGAGCGCGGAGCACACCGATCGTAGGACGGCGGGGACGTCGGCGTCGGCCTTCCACATCGCGTCGAGTGCGGTCTTGCCCTTCTGGGCGATCTCGGCGGGGTTGGTGTGGTTGGGCAGGGTGACGGCGTCCGGCAGCTGGTCGACCACGGACTCCTGCAGCTGCGCGGCGGTCAGCACCGTGTTGTTGGCGGCGAGCTTGTCGCCGGTGAGCATCGACTGCCGCGGCGGCGGGAAGAACTGCGCCAGCTTCTGCGTGTTCGCGGGGTTCGTCAGATAGGCGAGGAAGTCCAGCGCCTGGGGCTGGTGCTTGCCGGCGGCGAGGACGCCGACGCCCGCCTGGCCGATGACGGACTTCTGACCGGCCGGACCGGCCGGCAGGGGGTGCAGTGCGAACTTGAAGCTGCCATCGAGCAGCGAGGCGCGGGAGACCTGGGCGATGGTGAAGGCGGCGTCACCGGCGAAGAAGTCGGCCGTCGTACCGGGGCGGGGCATGGCGTTCTGCTTGAACGCGGCGTCGTGCAGGAAGGTGAACGCCTGCTGCATCTCGGGGCTGGTGAAGGTGCAGGTCTTGCCGTCGGCGCTCCACGCGCTCGCGCCGAAGCCGGTCCACACCGTGGCGAGCGTGTTCCACGCCTTGTAGTCGAAGTCCCGGATGACGAAGCCGGCCTTCTTAGTGGCCGAATGCACCGCCGCGCCGGCGGTCGCGAGCTTCTCCCAGGTCAGGTTCTTCGGGTCGAGCTTCTGGTCGGCCTTGGCCAGCAGGTCGGTGTTCACGTACAGCGCGTACGGCGAGGTCGAGAACGGGTAGGCGTACAGCGTGCCGTCCCGGCTGAACTCCTTGGTCGCGCTGTCCACAAGGTCGTCGTACTGCCAGCCGTCGGTGGCCTTCAGCTTGTCGGTCAGCCCGACGAGCGCGTCGGAGGCGATCAGGTCCCTCGACAGGTCGCCCATCCAGGCCAGGTCGGGGGCGTTGCCGCCGGCGATCTGGGTGGTGAGGGTGGTGTTGTACTCCTCGAAGGGCAGGCTCTCGAAGGTGATCGAGGAGACCTCGGGGTGCTGGGCGCGGTAACCGTCAGCTATCGAGTCGAGGAGCTTCAGCTGGTCCTCGTTCGAGGTCCAGACGGCCATCCGCAGCTTTACGTCGGTGGCTTGCGCATCCCCGCTCCCGCTGCCGGACGCGCCGCAGGCGGCGGTCAGCGTGAGCGCCGTTGTCAGCGTGAGGGCGCCGAGCAGCTTGCGTGCTCTGTTCATGGTGTGGTCCTTCGTGGTCTCGGCGCGCGCGGCGCCTTGCGTGGATGTGGGCGTGGCCGGCTGACCCCGTGGCAGGGCGGCCAGGGGCTGGGTGGCCCGAAATGTCAGGCTTAGGGTCCTTCTTGAGAGTTCTAGTAGCCGGCGATGTGCGGCCAGTGGAGTTCGATGCCGGCGGTGGTCAGCCGGTCCTGGAGCCGGTCGACGAGCCGCTCGTCGGCCGCGACCTGCTGCGGGCTCAGGCCGCCCTCGAGGCAGTACGCGACGAGTTCGCCGGCCGATTCGCCGATGTTCCACTCGACCGGGTGCAGTCGGTAGGCGCCGTTGGTGATGTGGGTGGTGCCGATGTTCTTGGCGGCGGGAACGAGGTTCTTCGTGGCCACCGGGACGAGTGCGCCGAGCGGGATCTCGAACGGCGCGCATTCGACGTCGATGTAGTTGTCGCCGCCGGTGGAGGGGTGCAGGTCGATGCGGTACATCCCCACGCCGACCGAGCCGTCGAACTCGGCCGGTCCCGCGTAGCCGCGGGCTTTGATGGAGATGTCCTGCTCGCGCACCGTGGTGAGTGCCTTGATACGTCGTGATTCGCGGATGTACGGGGCCTGCGCGAACCCGTCGGCGGTGCCGACCAGATCGCCGCGCAGCCGCAGTCCGGGCCAGCCGCGGCCGCCGTCCGGGCGGGGCGCCTCGGTCTGCAGCCAGTACACGTAGGCGCGGGACTGCGCCTTGGCGGCGTTGAGATGTGTCTGGCGGTCCTCGGTGTCGATGATCGAGCCGTTGACATAGTCGAGCTGCGGCCAGTTGGCCAGCACGATGTCACTGTCGTAGAAGCCGTCGGTGAAGTTCTGCCGGGCGGCGATCCGCCGGAACTGCCACAGGTCCCGGTCGCCGGCGTCGAAGCGCGGGTCCCCGGTGGCCTCGCCGGCGGGGTTGACGCTCATCGTCCGTTCCTCGGGCGCGAGGGTGCGCGGGTTCGGCGCGGTGAAGGACAGCATCGGCGCGCCCCAGAAGGGCAGTTCGAAGGAGCGCCAGTAGTCGTAGTCGGCGGGGCGGGCGATGGTGTGGTCGCCGGCGACGTGGTCGAAGACGAAGCACCACGCGATCGACTGCACGTTGGACGGATCGGCGGCCTCGGGGGCGCTCGGCTCGCCGGTGTCGGTTCGCGATTCGGCTCCCACCACGTAGTCGGTTCCGGTCAGGGGCAGCAGGTCTCCGGTCTCGGTGCCGTCCAGGACGTACTCGGCCGAGATCACGGTCTCCGCCCCAGTCCGCGGGTCCGCGACGGTGACCGTGCGGACCACCCCGTCGCTCACCTCCGCCGCGACGGGCACCGCCGGCTGCAGGACGGTGAGCCGCCCGCTGGAGCGGTACGGCGCGAGCAGGGCGGTGATCACCGCCTCGGCCACCCTCGGTTCGTGGCAGAGCCTGCTCACCCGGCCGCGGCCGGGGTTGAGTTCCCGGTCGGCGCGGGCGGCGGCGGTCAGCGGGTAGTGCGTGCGGTAGTAGCGGCGGATGTCCTCCCGCAGCGCCCGATAGCGGGCGGTGACGCCGAACTGCTCCACCCATATGTGCTCGTCGGGCGGGACGGCCTGGGAGGTGAGCTGGCCGCCGAGCCAGGCGTACTCCTCCGTCATCACGACGCGGCGGCCGCGCTCTAGCAGCGCCAGCGCCGCGGCTACGGAGCCGAGTCCACCGCCGATGACCGCCACCTCGGTGGCTATTCGGTCGGTCATGACGGCTGGTCCGTTCGCTTGTCCGTTTCCTGGTCCGTCCGCTCGCCCGTCCGCGTGACGATGGTGTCCCCCGGCTCGACCTCGGCGACCAGCAGTCGCCGGATCTCCAGAGTGGCCCACTCCTGCGGGTCCGTGTCGATCAGGAGCTGGAGCAGATCGAGCGCCTCGGCCGCCAGTTGCTGCCTGGGGACGTGGAAGCCGGCTAGTGCCCGGCCCGCCACGTGATGGCCGCGCACCTCGCCGAGTGCCGCTACGGAGATCTCGTCCGGTACGGCCACTCCAGCGCCGAGCAGTTCGTGCACCACGTCCTCGGCGAGGAACGCGTCCTCCGCGATGATCAAGGTGGCCTCGGTCGCCCGCGCCAGCCGGGGCAGTTCGGCGATCATCTCCTCGCCGACCAGCATGAAGGCCAGCGTGCCCGCGGCCGAGGCGGCCTCGACGGCGCCGCGCCGGTCACGCGCGGTCGGCGTGTCGCGGCCGCGGTGGACGTACAGCGCCTGCCGGTGCCCGCCGCCAGCAGCCTGGTCGATCAGCCCGGTGGTCGGGGTGACGTAGTCGATGGCCACGTACGGCACGGCGGCCGCGGTCTCGTCCCGGCGTCCGATCGCGACGAACGGGAACTGCTCGGCGACCAGCCGTTCCAGCTCGGACGCGACCATCTGCTGGCCCAGCAGGACGCAGCCGTCGGTCAGCCGCAGCCGGGTCTTGCGGTGGAAGAGGCTGCGTGTGCCGTTCTCGACCGGCGAGGAGGTGAAGAAGTGCAGGTCCCAGCCGATGCGTTCGGCGGCCCGCTCGATCCCGTTCAGCAGCGGACCGTAGAAGTCCATGCTCTCGGGGGACAGCGCCGGTTCGTAGGTGAAGACGCCGATGATCTGGTTGTCCAGTCCGGCAAGCCGGCGGGCCGCGGGGTCGGCGACGTAGGTGAGCTGCTCGATGGCCGCCTTCACCCGAGCCCGGGTGGCCTCGGGGACCCGCACGTTCGAGCCGTCGCGGTCGTTGAGCACCACCGACACCGTGGTCTGACTGACGCCCGCCAACTCGGCGATCTCGCGTTGGGTGACTCGGCGAGGTCTCGGCGACATCCGCTCCTCCATCTGATAATGCCTATCTTCAACTTCTGGCGCAGACCGTACGACACGGAGAAGTATCTGCGCAACCACCCGTTGACACCGGGGTAGCAGCCTGGAAACGTTCCGTTCGCTGATCTGAAGATGCGCATTATCAGATGGGCGCCACCCAGGCGCCGGACAGGAGCGGACGTTGACCCCCGAGAACTTCTCCCGGCCCACCCTCAACCGCCGCGGCTTCCTCGGCGCCGCCCTCGCCGCCGGGGTCGTCCTGGTCGCCGACCCGGCCCCGGTCGAAGCGCAGGCCGCCGCCGGCGACGTCACCCTCGCCTCCGGGGGCATCAGCCTGCTGGCCAGCCTGGGCGGCAGGCTCGCGATCCGCGACGCGGCCGGCGTCACCCGGTCGGCCGGGTCGAAGTTCCAGGTCAAGGACAGTGTCACCGGCATCCACCTGTCGACCGGCGGTACCCCGTCCCTGAGCACGCTCTCGGACGGGACGCCCGCGATCCGGATGGAATACACGTTCGACGCAGCCGCCGGCCCGACCGCGGTCACCGGCTGGTTCAGCGTCGACACCTCCCACGCCCGCCTGGAGTGGCGAGTGACCGGAGCGGACACGCTGCTGCCGGACGGCTTCCTGTTCAGCCGCGCGATCCAGGCACCGACGGCGCCCGACGACTACATCGCGATCACCGAGTGGATCCGCGACGCGGGCGGCGGCATCCCGTACGAGGACACCCTCGGCGTGGCGCACACCTCGACCTGGGGCGCCGGCCTGCACGGCCTGTTCCTGCTCGACCGCTCCCGCCAGGCCTGGACGAACGCGACCTGGGTGCACGCGCCGGGCGTCGCCGACCCGGCCGGCGGCTGGACCAGCAGCGCAGACTTCTTCTTCTCCGAGACCCGCCCCTCAGCCACCGCCACCATCGGCCGCGGCCGCGAGCTGGGCCTCGAACTCACCACCGACCGCGACTTCAACCTGTACGAGACACCGGGTGAGCCGATGCAGCTCACCGCCCTGGTGGCCAACGGCGGCGCCGCCCGCTCGGTCGATCTGGAGCTGTGGGTGCGCGGCTTCGACGGCGCGCCGCTGGCCGAGACGACCGCGACCGGCAGCGTGGCCGCCGCCGGCACATGGCAGCACACCTTCACCCTGACCGCGCCCGCCGCCGGGATCGCGCTGGCCGAGGTGGTGGTGCGATCGGGTGACGACGAGGCGTTCGCCCGGACGAACCTCGCCGTGCTGCCGCCGTACGACTACCAGGCCGGCGCGGACAGCATGTTCGGCATCGCCAACTACCCGTGGCTGCAGCGACCCAGCGCCGACGCGTTGCTCGACCTGTGGCAGCGCGTCGGCATCAGCCTGGTCCGTATCGCGTACGACGGCGGCCCCGGACTGCCGCCCGCCGCCTTCGACGCCCGGGACATACGGCACAACATCGAGCTGCAGCCGTCGCTGGAGGCGACCGACACCGAGGCGGCCGCCTGGGCCGCGGACAAACTCGCGGTGGCGGCCGGTGCAGGGGCCGGCTACTTCGAGGTCGGCAACGAACTGAACAGGCCGTTCAACACCGGCACCGCCGCGCAGGCGTACCTGGACAAGGCGCTGCGACCGGTCTTCGACCAGCGTTCCGTGACCGGCGATGCGGTCAAGCTGATGAACAACGGGCTGGCCGGCATGGACAGACCGTGGGTGGAGAACTTCATCGCAGCGGGCGGCTGGGATCTGATCGACGCCTTCGCCTACCACCCGGGCCGCGGCAACTTCACCCCCGACTACATCCCGCCGGGCGACGACTGGACGACCGACGGCGACGGCACGTACTGGAACTTCTACGGCGGCCTGCGGCAGCTGAAGGCCCTGATGGCCGAACACGGCGAGAAGGAGATCTGGCTGACCGAGGCCTACGCGCCGACCAAGCCCAACAGCTGGTGGCACGACACCTACCGGCACGCGGCGGAGAACGTGCTCCTCACCTTCGCCCTGGCCAAGGCTGAGGGGATCCGGTGCGTGTGCTGGTACCAGTTCCACGACAGCGTGCTCGGTATGCCGCAGGTCGCCGACCCCGGCAACGTCGAGTACCACTACGGCCTGATGAACCGCGACCTCAGCCCGAAGCCGTCCCTGCTGGCGTACGCGACGGCGGCCCGTACCTTCGACCAGGCCGTCTACCAGGGCCGCCTCACCTTCCCCGACCCGCTCGCGAACGGCCTGTGGTTCGCGACGCCCGGCGGCCCCGCGGTGGTGCTGTGGCACCGGGCCGACGGCTACCTCCTCAACACCACCGGTACCCGCAACGACTGGCACTTCCCGGCGCCGGAGGTCTGGATCGACCCCTGGCCGACGAAGACCCCCCTCACCGTCGAGGCCGGCGCCGCGGTGCAGGAGGTGGACGCCGTCGGCCAGGTCCGGGGGCTGCCGGTCAGCAACGGGAAGGTGACCCTGACGCTCGACGGCGCGCCACGCGTCTACTACGGGCTGCTGCCCCAGCAGGGAAGCGGCGGCCGCCACACCCTGGCGGGTGTCCGCCCGGGAAGAGGCCAGGGGCGGTGAATGCGGGGGCGGTCGGAATCCGTCGGGCCTGGCGGTAGCCCGCACCGGCAGCAGCGCGGCAACCTGCGAGGACTACGCGGAACGCGTCTTCGCCGCCCGGCACCAGCCCCTGGGAGAGGACATATGACCACGCAGACAGGAGGTTCGGCACCACGGCGCACCATGTGGCCGCTGTACGCGGCGGGGTTCACCACCGCCTTCGGCGCGCACGGCATCGCCGCGAACCTCGGCGGCTTCTCCGAGGACGCGGTCACCTCGCTGCTGGTGCTCGGCGGGCTGCTCGCCCTGTACGACGGCGCCGAGGTGCTCCTGAAGCCGCTGTTCGGCACGCTGGCCGACCGGATCGGGGCACGCCCCGTGATGATCGGCGGGCTGGTCGGCTTCGCGCTCGCCTCGGCCGCGTACGTCGCCGCGGACAGTCCCGGCTGGCTGTGGGCGGCCCGGCTCGGGCAGGGCGCGGCGGCCTCCGCGTTCTCGCCCGCCGCCTCCTCCCTGGTGGCGCGACTCAACCCGGCGGCCAAGCACGGGCGGGCGTTCGGCTCGTACGGCTTCTACAAGTCGATCGGCTACACCCTGGGCCCGCTGCTCGGCGGCGTGCTGGTCTGGGCGGGCGGTCTGCGGCTGCTGTTCGCGGTGATGGCCGTGCTCGGCGCGGCCGTCGCGCTCTGGGTGCTGACCGCGGTGCCGCACGTCCCCCCGCTTCCACGCGCCCGGCAGACGGTCCTGGACCTGGCCCGCCGCCTGGCCGACCCGGCGTTCCTGGCACCGACCGCGGCGCTTGCCGCCGCCACCGCCGCGCTCTCGGTCGGGGTCGGCTTCCTGCCGGTGTCCGGCGCCGCGGCGGGTCTTGGCACCGTCGCCACCGGGGCCGCGGTCTCCGTGCTGGCGCTGTGTGCGGCGGCGATCCAGCCCTGGACGGGCAAGGCGCTGGACGCCGGGCGCTTCACGACACGTACCGGACTGGCGGCCGGGCTCGCCCTCACCACTACCGGGCTGCTGGCCGCGATGCTGCCCGGACTGACGGGCGTGCTGCTCGGCGCCGCGCTCATCGGCACCGGAACCGGCCTGATCACCCCGCTCGGCTTCGCCGCGCTCGCAGCCGCGACACCCCCGGAACGGCTCGGCCAGACCATGGGATCAGCCGAACTCGGTCGCGAACTGGGCGATGCCGGCGGCCCGCTGGTGGTCGGTGCCATCGCCACGACCGCCACCCTCACCTACGGCTACGCCGCCCTGGCCCTCCTCCTGGCAACCGGCACACTGCTCGCCCTGGCCCGCCACCGCACACCCGCCAAGGCGCGTGACCGGGCCTGAGCGTGCGGGCGCGCCCGCCCCAGATTCGGTCATACAACCGGGCGTCCCCGCCGGTGGCGCGCTCTGGAGGTTCGCCGCTGTCCCCGTCTCGGGCAGTGCGGCCTGGCGCCGATGGTCCGCGGCCTCTCACTCTCCCCCATCAGCGGCATGGAGCTGGAAGTCGACGACGACGCAACCAACCTGTCCGTCATCCGTGCGGCCGATCCAGACGGGGTAGGACCCGTCGCCCTGGCCGGCGCGGAAGGCGATGAGGTTCGGCTCGCGTTCCGTGCTGGGCAGTTCGACGGTGAACTGGCTGTCGAGGGGTATGAACAGGTCCTCGTCCAGCCGGTCTTCGGACACCGTCCGAGTCGCATCCATGAAAGCCGCTGTGCCGGTATCCACGCCAACCCCGTAGAACTGGCCCTCTCCGAGCAGCCCCAGGTCCTCGTCGGGCCGGAGGGCCATTTCCCACTCACGGGGCGGGCTGTCCAGGAACGTCACCCGGGCCGCGGCCACACCGGCCCCGCGTGTCGTGCGCAGAAGCGACAGCGTGACCGGGAACTCGCCCCGTGGCACAGCGACGGTCCGCGAGGTCTCTCCGATCCAGCCGGGGTCCGCGATCGCGAGCCGCCCCGACGTGATCCGCAGCAGGCCGGCGTCAACGGGCTCGACGACGGCCGGCCCATCCGTGGTGTCGCACGCACCCGGACTGAACAGCTGCTCGATTCCGGTGGCGCGCAGCGGTCCCGAACCCTCGTCCACCGACACGTCGGCCAGGACTACGGTCGTGGCGGGCTCGTGGCCCTGCTGGGCGAGGAACGGCGCGAACACCTGCCAGTCGCCGAACTCCGGGACGGGGCAGAGGAAGCCTTCGACGGGCGCCGCGAACCGCCGTACGGGGACACCCGACGGACCGGATGATCGAGCATGCAGTGGCTCCGTCGCCGCTCCCCTCGGCCCGGCGAACTCGGACCTCACCTCGACCTGCCCGTCGGCCGAGACGGTCGTGGTCTCCTGGACCTCCCACTTCCCGGATGCGTACTCCTGCGCGTCGGAAAACTGCCATCGGGTGTTCCGGTGGGCCAACAACATCCCCGTGCCGTGCGGCGTGAGGTCGATCATCTGCATGCGCCACGATCTGTCGTCGAACAGATACACGCGCCACATCCGGCGCGGCCAGTACTCGAGCACTGCCAGCGGTCGCTCCCGCGCGGACAGCAGAGCCGCGTAATCCGTCCCTGCGGCATGTCTGCGTGCCGCGACCGCGCGCGACATCGGGTCCGGATGGGTCAATCCCTGATAAGAACCCCACATCTCGCCGTACGACACATCAAGACTCTCGAAGATCACAGCCGCACATCTCCCACCGTGGCACCAGCCGCATCGCCCTGCCCATCCAGGCCCCTGCGGCTGCGCGACCGCCCAGCTACTTCCCGCGCCCGTTCAGGAAGCGCAGACGCCCCTCCCCCAGGTCCACCAGGGGGTCGGGGTAGTCGTAGCGTGCGCGCTCCAGGCCCGGGAGGCGCCAGGGCTGGTGAATTGCGGCGCCTGGGATGTCGGCGAGTTCCGGGACCCAGCGGCGTACGTACTCGCCGTCGGGGTCGTGGCGTTGGGCCTGGGTGAGGGGGTTGAGTACCCGGTTGGGGCGGGTGTCGGTGCCGGTGCCTGCCACCCACTGCCAGTTGAGCTGGTTGTTCGCGATGTCGCCGTCCACCAGCAGGTCCAGGAAGTGCGCCGCCCCGAGCCGCCAGTCGGCGTACAGCGTCTTGGTGAGGAAGCTCGCCGCCAGCAGGCGTCCCCGGTTGTGCATCCAACCCTCGTGGGCGAGCTGGCGCATCGCCGCGTCCACGATCGGATAGCCGGTGCGGCCCTCGCGCCATGCCTGGACCTCCTCGGGGGTGGCCTGCCAGCGATCCCCGCGCGGCTGGTAGTCGTCGTGCGCGGCCTGTGGTCGGGCGGCGAGCACCTGGTGGTGGAAGTCCCGCCACGCCAGCTGGCGTACGAACGCCTGCGCGCCGGCGCTGCCGTCCTGGCTTGCTCGGTGCACTGCCTCCACCGGCGAGAGTGCTCCGAAGTGGAGATAGGGCGACAGGCGGGAGGTGGCGTCGCCGGCCAGATCGTCGTGCGTGTCCTCGTACGCGGTGATGCCGCGCTGGAGCCAGCCGGACAGTCGTCGGCGCGCCTGTTCCTCGCCGCCCCTGGCCAGACCTGGGGAGACGCCCGTCACTAGGGTGCGGTCCGGGAGCGCCTCGGAACGGACGACGGTCGGCACCCGCACCGACCGGGGCGGGCGGAGCACCGCGCGCAGGGGGCTGTCGCACCAGCGGCGGTAGTAGGGGGTGAACACGGCGAAGTGGTCGCTTCCCTGTGGGGTGATCGCGCCCGGGGCGATCACTGTGATCACCTCGTCGTGCTCGATGAGGGTGCGCTGCTCGGCGCCCAGCGCGTCGCGCAGCCGCCGCGCGCGGCGTCGGGCGAAGCCGGTGACACCGCTGCTCATGTGCACCACGGAGGCGTCGGTCGCGGCGGCCACGTCGAGCACCTCCCGCACCACGTCACCGCTGCGCACGATCAACCGCCCGCCCCGTTCCCGTAGCGCGGCGTCCAAGGCGGCGAGGCAGTCGGCGAGGAACGCCATCCGGTTGGGCGCGGCGAATCCGGCGGCGTCCACCTCGGGGTCGCGGACGAACAGCGGCACCACCTCGTCCGTGCCACGGACAGCCGCGCAGAGCATCGGGTTGTCGAAGACGCGCAGGTCGGCGGTGAACAGGGCGATGGAGACAGTCATGCGCGCTTCCCATTCGGCGGTTCCGGTCGATGTACGGGCGGCACCGCCGCCCCGTACACCGAGGTGAACGACCACATGGGCACTACTGGTACCGAGGGACACAGCGATTCCACACCGTCGGGCGACCGCTTCACCTGGTGACACGCGCCACGCGGTTCCCGTAGGATCCCGTCGGCCCCGCGAGCAGGTCACGAAACGTACCGGCGAACCGCAAGGGAATGAATCCTGATGTCAGCGCTTCCGACGATCATCGTCATCCTCTTCCTCGTCGCGCTGGGGGCGTGGATCGTCTCCGCCTTCGTGGGCGGATCCTCGCGGCGCAACGGGGGCGGACCGGGCCAGCGTTGATCCGTTCTGCGAACGGTTGGCTACCCGTGCCCTGGTCGTGAGGACCGGACTCCCGAGCGGATATTCGGTGTGCTGCCGCGCCATGAGGACGCAAGATGGTGCGCATGACTCTGCCCACCCCCGTACTGGACACCGCTCGGCTGCGCCTGCGCCCCTTCGCCGACACCGATGCCGACCGCCTCTTCGCGCTGCACAGCAGCTCCCATGTGATGCGCTACTGGGACTCCCCACCGTGGACCGACCGGGGTCGCGCCGATCTGTTCATCGCGCGGTGCCGGAAGATGGAGGACGAAGGCAGCGGGGCGCGGGTGGTGATCGAGCGTGCTTCTGACGGCGCCTTCGTCGGCTGGTGCGGTCTGGTGGCATGGAACCCGGACTACCGCAGCGCGTCGTTGGGTTACGTCCTCGACGATGCGATGTGGGGCCACGGCTACGCGACGGAAGCCGCGCACGCCGTGCTGCGGTGGGCATTCGACACCCTCGACCTGAACCGGGTCCAGGCCGAGACCGACACACGCAACCTCGCATCCGCCCGGGTGCTGGAGAAGGTCGGATTCCTGCGGGAAGGGACGCTGCGGGAGGACTGCGTCGTGAACGGCGAGGTGTCCGACTCGTGGGTGTTCGGGTTGATCAGGCGGGAGTGGCAGCCCTCGGCCCTGGCGGCCCCCGCCCGCTGACAGGGCGTCACACTCCCTTCACGGCCGGTCGATCAGTTCGCCGGCGTATAGGGTCGCGGCGAGGAGTTCGGGGTCGCCGGTGCGGTCGTAGGACTCGACGGCCGTGTCGGTGAACTTCAGTACGTGCTCATCGCCGTGCCCGGCCGCCCGCTGCAGCGCGTCCTCGCGGGTCAGCCCGGGATGGCGGCGGACGAGCTCCGCGCACGGGGCCGGGCGGGCCGGGGCGTACGTCGCGACCAGGGCCCCCGCGGCTGTCCAGGCCGCCGTCAGGCTGGGCAGCCACTGCTCCGTCGGGAGGACGGGCAGGACATGGCGTACGGCGTTGGGCGCCGTGGCCGCGTGCACCAGCAGGACCGGCGAGCCGTGCCCGAGCAGGAGGTATGCCTTGGCGGCGCTGTCGACGAGAGCTGCCAGCCTCTCCGGCACCTCCTCGGCCGTGGTGGCCGGTTCCAGGGCGCGCAGGCTCGCGGTCCAGCCGGGGGTGCGCTCCAGCCGGTCGAGCCGGTGGGCGATGAACCCGCTCTGGTCCGCGAGGCGGGTGATGGCCGGCAGCGCCTGCCGCGGGGCGAGGCTGCCGTCCGGCGCGGCCACCCCGGCGATTTCGCGATAGCGCGCCGCCCAGAACGCCAGCCCGTGAGCCAGCTCGTCGAGGGTATGATCCGGCGGCCGGCCGGAGGCGGCGCGCAGTGCGCGCACCGCATGGCCGACCCGGATCACGCCGTGGGTCGAGCCGGCCACGATGCCCGGGAGCAGCCGCGGCCACCACTCGGCGAGTACGTCGTGCCAGGGGCGCCCGGTCAGCTCGTACTGGAAGTACGCCGTCCAGTCCGGCAGCCGTCGCGCGCGGCCCAGCGCCCCGCGCCACTCGCCGGGCCGGATGGCCGCGCCCGTGCCGGGCAGCTCCGCCAGGCGGCGGACGTAGCGGTCGAGCCAGCGTTCGACGTCGATGTCAAGTCCCCGCCGGATCATGACCTCCACGGCCATCGGGCCGTGGTTGGTCAGCCCGTGGTTGCCCTCCTCGTCGCCGCCGAACTCGGGCCCGTACGCGTGGAGTCGTTCGTACGCCTCGGGCAGGACCTCTGCCATCGCATCGCCGGTGGTCATGTCTCGGGCGCCTTTCAGCGGACGACGTCGAGGACGAGCTTGGTGACGCCGTTGGCGTACGTCGCGGACTCGACCGCCCGCAGATTCTGCTTGGCCTTGTCGGTGTCGCTGAACATGCGCTTGCCCGCTCCGAGCAGCACCGGGAAGACCAGCAGGTGGTAGCGGTCGATCAGACCGGCGTCGGACAGGTTCCGGGCGAGGGTGGCGCTGCCGTGGATGACGATCGGGCCGCCGTCGGTCTCCTTCAGCGCCGCGACGTCGTCGAGCGTGCGCAGGATCGTGGTCTCGCCCCAGTCCTCGGCGAGGGCGTCCTGCGTGAGGGAGGAGGAGACGACGTACTTGGGCATCGCCTTGTAGCCGGCGAACTCGGCCATGCCCGGCCAGACGGGGCTGAGGTCCTGGTAGCTGACCCGGCCGAGCATCATGGCCGTCGCCTCCTGCTGCTCGCGGCCCTTGATCTCGTAGACCTCCTCGATGAGTTCGATGTCCTGGAACGTCCAGCCGGCACTGCGGTGGGGCTCGCGGGGGCCTCCGCCCGGCGAGTCGACGACGCCGTCGAGCGAGACGAAGGCGGTGTGGATCAGCGTGCGCATGTGGTGTCCTCTCCAGGGTTGTTCGGGTGCCCCCAGTCTTCGATGGCGGCGCTCGCCCGGCCACGATTAGGCTGGGGACTAATCGGAGGGTCCTGTGATCCACCTGCATGTCACGGCGGCGGACCTGACGCGCGTGCGCTTCGCGGCCTCGCCGTTGATGGAGACCGTCACCAGCCTGCGTACGCTGGCCGCCGGCCGGCAGGGGCGGCACCTGCACCGGCCCTGGATCGACAGGTTCGCCGGGCGGGCGGGCCGGCTGCGCCCGTACGACCGGGAGTTACTCGCGGCGCTGGTGCGTCCGCAGGGCTATATCCCCGACTTCCTCGTGCCGCCGCCGGGCCGCCGGTCCTCGACCTTCGCGGACGCGCTCGGGCAGGTCGCCGCGGCCGATCCGGAGGTCGTGGCACGGGAGTTGGCGCATCTGGCGGCCCATCCGGTCGCCCAGCAGGGGCCGGGCCGCGACGCGCGCCGCGCCGTGCTGCAGGCGCTGGTGGACCGGCCGGACGCGGGCATCGGCCCGGTCACCGAGGCGCTCGCCGCGTACCACCGGGCCGCGATCGCCCCGGAGTGGGCGCGGATCGACGCGCTGCTCCACGACGACATCGCCCACCGGCTCGACGCCCTGGCCGACGGGGGCGTCGAGGCGATGATGCGCAACCTGCACCCGTCGGTGACGTTCGCCGGTCAGACCCTGCGGATCGTCAAGTACTACGAGGGTCACGCCGACTGCGGCGGGCGCGGTCTGCTCCTCGTCCCGTGCGCCTTCGCCTGGCCGGACGTCGTGGTGCGGACGGCGCATCCGGAGTCCCCCAGCGTGTCCTACTCCCCGCGCGGCCTCGGCCGGCTCTGGGAGGAGCACCCCGAGGACACCGGCCCGGCGCTCGCCGGTGTCCTCGGGCAGACCCGGGCCGCCCTGCTCGCGCTGCTCGACCTGCCGATGTCGACCAGCCAGGCCGCCACCCAGATGGCGTTCTCCGCACCGACGCTCAGCGTGCATCTGCAGGCCCTGCGCGCCGCGGGACTGCTCACCTCGCGGCGCAAGGGGCGGCACGTGCTCTATGCGCGCACCGAACTCGGGGAACGACTGCTCGCCGAATCCGGCGGACCGTCCGCCCGCTGAACCTTCCGGCGCCCGGCGTGATGGTGGAGCCGGACCGCGATCGGGGCGGCGGTAAGGACCGAGGAGTACGTGCCGACCGCGAGCCCGACGAGCAGAGCGACGGCGAAGTCCGTGAGGGAGGATCCGCCGAGCACGGCGAGGGCGGTCAGGATGAACGCCGCTCCCATACCGGTGTTCACCGTGCGCGGCAGGGTCTGCAGGATCGCCTGGTCGGTGAGGTCTGCGAACGGCTTCCCCGGGGTCTTGCGGACGAGCTCCCTGACGCGGTCGAAGAGGACCACGGAGTCGTTGACCGAATAGCCGATCACCGTGAGCACGGCCGCCAGGAACACGCCGTCGACGGGCTTGCCCAGCCAGGCGAAGACCCCCACGAGGATCACCAGGTCGTGGGCCAGGGCCAGCACCGCGGCCACGCCGTACGTCCAGCGGAAGCGGGCCGCCAGATAGAGGAGTTGGGCGGTGAGCGCGATCCCGAGCGCGATCAGGGCACCGCGGCGCATCTCCTGGCCGAGGCTGGGCCCGATCAGCTCGTCGCGGAGCTTCTCCGGCTGCTGGGTGACGGTTTGTACGGTGTCGGTGACCTCGGCCGCCTCGGCGTTGGTCAGCGGGTCGGTGCGCACCGTCAGGCCCGTGTCGCCGGAGGACTGCACGACGGCGCGCGGGAACCCGGCGTCGGCGAGCGCGGTGCGGACCTGGTCGGTGTCGACGGGGGCGGTGGTGGCGTACTGCATGAGACGGCCGCCGGTGAACTCCACACCGAGGTCGACGCCGCGCACCGCGATGCCCGTGGCGGCCAGGGCGAGCACAGCGGCCGAGGCGGCCAGCCAGCGCCGCGGATGGCGCATCAGCCGGGGGTTGCGGCGGGTGAGGCGGTCGCGTACGACGCCGGTCGACGCGATGCCGGTGAGCCGGGGGCGGCGGCGCACCAGCGAGCGGTTCGCGGCGTACTCGGCGAGCACCCGGGTCACCACCAGTGCGCTGAACACGGAGGCGAGCACGCCGATGGCGAGCGTGACGCCGAAGCCCCGTACCGGCCCGGTGGCAAGGAAGAACAGCACCGCGGCCGCGATGAGCGTGGTGATGTTGGAGTCGGCGATCGCGGTGAAGGCCTGGCGGAACCCGGCTGCCAGGGCGGAGCGGGGCGTGGGCCGCAGACGGGCCGCGTACTCCTCGCGGGCGCGTTCGAAGACCAGCACGTTGGCGTCGACGGCCATGCCGATCGCCAGGACGAAGCCGGCCAGCCCCGGCAGGGTCAAGGTGGCGCCCAGCGCGGCCAGGGCGGCGTACGAGACCAGGCAGTAGCAGGCCAGGGCGAGCGTGGCCAGCGCTCCCATCAGCCGGTAGACGAAGACGATGAACAGCCCGGTCAAGGCGGTGCCGATGGCCGCCGCCCAGGAGCTCGCGGCGATGGCCTGCGCGCCGAGGGTCGGGCCGACGGTCCGCTGTTCCACCGTCTCGACGGGTACGGGCAGGGCACCGCCGTTGATGAGCAGGGACAGCTCGCGGGCCCCCGCCGCGCCGAAGGAGCCGGTGATGCGGGTGGCGCCGTCCTGGATGCCGGTCCCGCAGGTGATGGACGGGTCCACCTGCGGGGAGGAGATGACCTTGTCGTCCAGGACGATGGCGAGCCGCCGCGCCGGATCGCCGACCGGCCGGCAGGCGGCCTCGCCGGTGAGCCGGGCCCAGCTGTCGCGCCCGGCGCCCTCGAAGCCGACGGTGACGTGCCAGCCGGCGCCGCTTTGCTGGTCGAGGCCCGCGTTCGCCTCCTTGACGTGCTCCCCGGTCAGGGCCGGGGCCGCCAGGCGCAGGGGCGTGCCGGACTCGTCGGGCAGGACGCGCCCGCCCGACTCCCCCGTCGTGCCGAGCACCGGGTGGATGGTGAGTTGTGCGGTACGGCCGAGGACGTCGGCGGCCCGTTTCGGGTCTTGTACGCCGGGCAGTTCGACGATGATCCGGCTCTCTCCGGAGCGTACGAGGGTGGGTTCCGCGACGCCGAGCGCGTCGATGCGGCCGCGCAGCACCTCCAGGGTGCGGTCGGCGGCGTCGCGGTCCGCGGAGGTGGTACGGGTCTGGAGCACGATCTGGGTTCCGCCGCGCAGATCGAGCCCGAGGCGCACGGGCACGGTCAGGGCGATGTACAGGGATACGGCGATGACGGCGAGGGCGAGCAGCGCCCTCACGCGCAGGGACGTCTTCAACAGGGGCCTCCGGCAGGCGCACCACAGCGCGCGACGGCCGGGACGGGCCGCCGCGGAGCTGGGCGTGATGGGTGAGGTGGGTTCAGGAGCCGGAGGAGGCAGGGGGTGAGCGTCCGCGGTCACTGCGGGCGGGGGGCCCGGCGGGGATGCGTGACCGGGTTCGCCCCGGATGTGCCGCGGGGGTGGGCCGGGCAGTGGCGTACTCGGGGCCGGTGGCGCCTTGGTCGCAGGGGGCGGGGCGTTCGCCGTGGGGCTGCTGCCGCGGTGTCGCCCGGGCGATGCCGTCTACGTCGACACCGTCGCCCGCGTGAGGGTGGGCGCCGGCGGCTGATGTCATGGTGCTGGGCGTGGCCGTGGCTGGCTGGACGACGCCGGCGAGCACGACCAGGAGGACCGCCGCCAGCACCGCGAGAAGTGGGCGCGGGCGGCCGAAGGGTGCGGCGCGCGCGAGGTGGGTCACCGGTCAGGGTTCGATCAGACCGGCGCGGATGGCGTAGCGGGTCAGGTCCAGGCGGTCGTGCAGGCCGAGCTTCTGCAGCAGGTTGGCGCGGTGGCGCTGGACCGTCTTGACGCTGATGAAGAGCAGTCCGGCGATCTCCTTCGACGAGTGGCCCTCGGCGACCAGCTTGAGGACCTCCTCCTCGCGCGGGGTGAGGATCCGCTCGGGGGCCTCCTCTCCCTGGCGTACCCGGTCGAGGTAGTTGCGGATCAGGGCGGTGACGGCGCCCGCGTACAGGAAGGGCTCGTTGCGTACGGCGGCCCGGCAGGCGGCGACCAGATCGCGGTCGGCGACGGACTTCAGTACGTAGCCGCAGGCTCCGGCCTTCAGCGCCTGGAAGAAGTACTGCTCGTTGTCGTGCATGGTGAGCATCAGGATCCGCGGGGCCCGGTTCAGTGCGGCCAGTTCGCGGGCGGCCTGCAGGCCGGTCAGCCGCGGCATGCTGATGTCCAGGACGGCGAGGTCGACCTGATGGGCTCGGGCCAGTTCGACGGCCTCGGCGCCGTTGCCGGCCTCGGCGACGACTTCGAGGTCGGGTTCCTGGTCGAGGATGAGCCGGACGCCGCGGCGGACCAGCGCGTGGTCGTCGGCGAGAAGGATGCGGGTGGTGCCCGTCCCCGTCGGAGTCGTGTCTGTCATGGCGGGGCTACTTCGCGAAGGCCGGTGCGGTGAGCCGCACCCGGGTGCCGGCGGGGGGTGCGGGGAGGATGTCGAGGTCGGCGCCGATGAGCAGGGCCCGCTCCCGCATGCCGCGGATGCCGGCGCCCTCACAGGGAACACCGATACCCGAGCCGTCGTCGGTCACCGCCAGCACCACCCGGTCCCCGGTGTGGGCCAGCGCGACGGTGACCCGTTCGGCGCCCGAGTGGCGGGCGGCGTTGGTCAGGGACTCCTGGGCGACGCGGTAGAGGACCAGCTCCGTCTCCGGGTCCAGGGCGGGCAGTCCGGCGTCGAACCGGCAGGTCACCGGAAGCCCGGTGTGGGTGGCGAAGTCCCGGGTGAGCGAGGTCAGGGCACTGACCAGCCCGAGGTCATCCAGCACCCCGGGCCGCAACCGGCGTACCAGCCGGCGCACCTCGTCCAGGCTGCCCCGGGTGATCTCCCGGACCTCGTGCAGCTCCTCGCGCAGCGGGGCCGGCGCGGCGTCCGCGGCGCGCTTGAGTCCGAGCAGTACGGCGGTCATGCTCTGGCCGACCTCGTCGTGCAGTTCCTGTGCGACGCGCCGCCGTTCGTCCTCCTGTGCCAGCAGGACGCGGGCGCTGCTGGTGGCCCGCTCCTGCTCCAGCCGCTCGAGCATGGCGTTGAACGTGACGATCAGCTCGGCGATCCCGCCGCCCCCCGAGGCGGGCAGGCGCGCGCCCGGGCGCAGCAGGTCGACCGTGGTCATCAGCCGGGTGAGGCGCTGAAGCGGGGCGAGCCCCAGCCGCAGCAGCGCGGCGTTGGCGACCAGCATGACGGCGAGTCCGGACACCAGGACGACCGCCTCGGTGAGCACCACCGGCACGGAGACGGTCACCGGCGCCCACAGCAGCAGTGCGGTGGCCGCGGCCAGCACCACCGCGTTGCAGGCGAAGATTCGCCAGAACAACGACACCCGCTCCATGCTCCCTCTTCTTCTTCCTTCTTCCGCGGCCGGGGTCTCGGTCAGAGCCGCGGCCTCGGTCTCTTTCTCGGTACGCCTCCACTGTCGGCCACCGTGGACGCGAGGGGGGCGCCGGGGTGCCCCAGTGAGCCTCTCCCCCGCCTCAGGCGTCTGTCGATGGGCTGCGGACCCCATTTCCCCGGCACGCGCAGCCGACGGCCGTGCCGTATGGGTGCCCCGCCCCCGTCCATATGGGCTCCGCGCCCGATGGGACGGCGCCGCCGGCTCGGCCAGGGTGGACTGCGCACGACCACGTTCGTCGAGGAAGGGATTGGTCATGTCGGCCGATGTCACCGGGGCCCCGCACCTGCACGAGGCCCGTCAGCGTCTGGAACACGCCCGCAGCTCACGGCTGGCGCAACTCCATGCCCTCGATGAGACCGCGCGGACGACGAACGACCCCCTGCTGTCCGAGCAGCGGAACGCGATGCGGGAGACGCTCAAGGAGATCGAGGAAGCCTTCGCCCGTCTCGACGCCGGCACCTACGGCAGATGCGTCGGCTGCGCGGCCCCCGTCCCGGCGGAACGGCTGGAGATCCTGCCGTACACCCGCCACTGCGTCGCCTGCCGGAGCCGTAAAGCCTGAGCGGCCCCCCCGGCGATGTCGGGGGTTCGGCGTCAGAGGTCGCACCAATATCGATCGCATTCTCACCGTCGGGGCGCTGGTCATCCCGGACTTGAGGCCTCACGATCGTGCTTGGCGTGTACCTGCCCCGCCCCCGCCCGCGATCGACCGGAGGACCTCGATGACCGCTGCCCCGTCCCGCCGCACCGTGCTGACGGCCGCCCTCGTCGCGACCGCCGGCACGGCGATCGCGACCGCTCTCGGGCAGCCGTCGGCGACGGCCGCCACCGCGCCGGTCGACTACCACGCCTGGTGCACCGCCGCCGACTGGGGCGGCGGCACCGCGAACGGGACGGCGGTCGCCGACGGCGGCCGCCCCGGCATCGTCATCGGCACTCCGGCGGGCACCGTCTCGTATCGCGATCCGCACACCAAGAAGTCCGCGAGCTGGGAGTACGCCACCTGGACGGGACCGACCCACGGCCTGGGCACGCCGGCCACCGAGGCGGTCGCGTCGTGGAACGCGGACACGCCGGCCGGCACCTGGATCCAGATCGAGCTCAAGGGAACGTACTCCGACGGCACCGCCACGCCGTGGTACGTGATGGGCCGCTGGGCGTCGGGCGACGCCGACATCAAGCGGACCTCGGTGGGCAGTCAGTCCGACAAGAAGTCCTCGATCCTCACCGACACCTTCGCGATCCTCAGCCCGGCGACCGGCCTGCGGCTGGTCTCCTACCAGCTGCGCATGACGCTGTACCGCAAGCCCGGCACGTCGGCGACGCCGAAGGTGTGGCGGGTGGGCGCGATGGCCTCGGACATACCCGACCGCTTCACCGTGCCGGCCTCCACGCCCGGCGCGGCGGCCGGCACGGAGCTGGCGGTGCCGCGCTACTCGCAGGAGATCCACGCGGGGCAGTACCCGGAGTACGACGGCGGCGGCGAGGCGTGGTGCAGCCCCACCTCCTCGCAGATGATCATCGAGTACTGGGGCCGCACGCCCACCGCCGCCGACCTGGCGTGGGTCAATCCGTCGTACGCCGACCCGCAGGTCGACCACGCGGCCCGGTACGTCTACGACTACCAGTACGACGGCTGCGGCAACTGGCCCTTCAACGCCGCCTACGCCGCCACCTATCCCGCGATGCACGGCGTCGTCACCCGGCTCGGCTCGCTGACCGACGCCGAGACCCTCATCGCCGCGGGAATCCCCGTCATCACCTCCCAGTCCTTCCTCTCCTCGGAGCTCGACGGGGCGGGCTACGGCACCTCCGGGCACCTCATGACCGTCATCGGCTTCACCCCCGACGGCGATGTCGTCGCCAACGACCCGGCCAGCCCGAGCGACGCGGCGGTCCGGCGCGTCTACGACCGGGCGCAGTTCGAGACCATCTGGCTGCGCACGAAGCGCAGGCTGGCCAACGGCAGCACCGCCTCCGGCTCGGGCGGCATCGTGTACCTGTACTGGCCGTCGGAGGCCACCGCGGCGCAGCTGGCGGCCCTCGCCGCGGTGGGGGTGGCCTGACTCGGTCCACGGACGCCGCCCCGGCCGGTGAGCCTGTCACCAGGGCACTGTTCCACCGTCGTCGAAGAATCCGCCGGTCGGGCCGTCGTCGGGCAGGGTCGCGAGGTGGATCGCGATCGCCGCGCCCTGCTGGGGAGTGCGGACGCCCTGGAAGCCGTTGAGGTCGGTGGCGGTGTAGCCGGGACAGCCGGAGTTGATCAGGATGTCGGTGTCGCTCAGTTCCTTGGCGTATTGGACGGTGACGGCGTTGAGGAAGGTCTTGGACGCCAAGTACGCAGCGGGAACCTGGCCCATGTCGACGCCGGGCGTGGTCTGCAGGCCGAGCGAGCCGACGCTGCTGGACATGTTCACGATCCGCGGCGATGCGGAGCCGCGCAGCAGGGGCAGCATCGCGTTGGTGACGCGGATGACCCCGATCACGTTGGTTTCCACGACGGCTCGTACGGTGTCGGGATCGACCGTGGTGGGCGTCTGCGGCATACCGCCGGTGATCGCGGCGTTGTTGACCAGGACGTCGAGCCCTCCGGCACGGTCGGCGATCAGCTCGGCCGCGGCGGCCACACTCGCGTCGTCCGCCACGTCGAGCGGAACGCCGAACGCGTCGGTCCCGGCCGCGCGCAGCTTCTCCACCGCGGTGTCGCGGCGCTGTTGGTCCCGCGCGCCCACGCCGATTCGCCAGCCGCGGGCGCCCAGGCCCGCCGCGATCTCGTAGCCGATTCCTTTGTTCGCACCGGTCACCAGCGCGATCGTCTGTGCACTCATGTCCTCAAGCCTGGGGCGGACTCGGGTGGGACGTCCAAGACCGACTGGGTGGGCGGCGATACCGCACGGGTATCGGTCGAGGTGAGCGCCGGATACGATGACGCGGTGGAGACGCGGGAGTTGCGCTACTTCGTCGCCGTCGCGGAGGAGTTGCACTTCGGGCGGGCGGCGCAGCGGCTCGCCATGGCGCAACCACCACTGTCGCGGGCGATCCAGCAGCTCGAGCGGCGGCTCGGAGTGGTTCTGCTGCACCGCACCGCTCGCGCAGTCACCCTGACCGAGGCCGGGTCGGTGCTGCTGCGGGAGGCCCGGGCCGCGCTCGACGCGGTCGAAGCCGCCGAGCGCCGCACCCGCCGCGCGGCTGCCGAACGACCCGGTGTGGTGCTGGCCACGAAAGCCGGAGCGTCCGGCGAGCTGTTGTCGAAGCTGCTGGACGCCTACGCCGCCGAGCCCGGCGCGGTCGCCGTCGAGGTGATGTTGTGCGGGCCCGGCGAGCAGGAGGGGCTGCTGCGCGCCGGGCGTGCCGACGTCGCGCTGCTCCAGCGGCCCTTCGACACGACGGCCGGACTCGACACCGAGGACCTGCACACCGAACAGCAGGTCGTGGTCCTGCCCGCGGGGCACCCGTTGGCCAACCGACCCCACCTGTCGATGGCCGAGGTCACCACTCTGACGGACCTGCCCCTGCCACGCTGGCCCCGCCGGGACGGGAGCTGTCCGGACGGGCCGGGCCCGCAGGTGCGCGACCACACCCAGCTGTTCCAGCTGATCGCGCTCGGACGGGCCTGCGCGCTCGTGCCCGCGTCCCTCGGAGCCCACCTGCGCGACGATCACGCGACGGTGCCGGTGCCGGACGCACCGCCTGTCACGACCGTCATCGCCTGGCCACCACACAGCAGATCCAAAGCGGTCGCCGACCTCGTCCGCACTGCGACACGCCTCTAGGTCATCGGGCCTCGCATAGAGTGCTGTCGCGAGGGTGTCCACGTCGTTCGTCACGAAACGATCTTGGACACTCTCGTTCTCGTTGTCCGCAGGCACCCCTTGGACCACACCACCAGGAGGAATCGGTGTCATCCCCGCAACTGCTCACCCCCGAGGAGAAGCTCGCCGACGCGAAGAGGCTGCTGAGCCTCCCGCGTATCGTCGTGATCTGCGGCTCCACCCGCTTCATGACCGAGATGAACGAGGCCGATCTGCGGGAGACCAAAGCCGGCAGGATTGTCGTCAAACCGGGCTGTGACCTGAAGTCGCCGCACGCACTCTGGTCCGATCCTGTCGAGGCCGAGGCGCTGAAGGTTCGACTCGACGATCTGCACCGGGCGAAGATCCGGCTCGCGGATGAGGTGCTCGTGGTCGGCGACTACATCGGAGACAGCACCCGAGCCGAAATCGTCTACGCCCGGTCGCTGGGCAAGCCCGTGCGATTCACGCACCCCGAAGTCGATCCTGACGTCTGACCGCCCGCTGCCACTCGCGACCCGGTGCGCCGCAACACCTCAGCCCATGGCAGGATCGTGCCGCATGATCGATGAGTTCGCGAAGGACAACCTGCACCGGCGACTGAGGCGGGATCGCGAGGCGCTGCTCTGGAAGCTCGACGGCTTGTCCGAGTACGACGCCCGCCGACCTTTGACAGCGACCGGAACCAACCTCCTCGGCCTGGTCAAACACGTGGCCACCGTGGAGGCCAGGTACTTCGGCGAGGTCTTCGACCGCCCCTCCCCGGAACCGCTGTGCCAGTGGCAGGACTCCGACGGCAGCGACCAGTGGGCGAACGAGGACGAGACCCGCGATCAGATCATCGGGTTCTACCGGCGCACGTGGGAACACTCGGACGCGACGATCAACGAGCTCCCCCTCGACGCCCCCGGCCACGTGCCGTGGTGGTCGGAGCCTTCTCCCAACACGAACCTGTTCGCCATCATGGTCCATGTCCTCGGCGAGACCATCCGGCATGCCGGACACGCCGACATCCTGCGCGAGGGCGTCGACGGCCGGACGGGGGTGCGGGCCGAGAACGAGCAGCCGATCGACGAGGAAGCCCGTGCGGCCTACCGCGCGAAGATCGAGCAGGCCGCCAGGTCGGCCGCACCGGTCAAGGTTTAGAGGATCACGTGACTTGATGTTCGTACGGCCCGACGCTGGTCGTGGTGCGTCGGCTGCACCATGCGGTGCTGGCGGAACTCGGGGCCGGGGCGAGGCGGACTGGACCGCCGCGATCGTCGGCTGCTACTCCAGTCCCTTCCTGCCCGGCGCCCAGAGCGGTTTGGTGAGCACCGACCGCCGGTCCCAGCCCGATGGGCGGTCAGCTGCAGCCGCCGCCGGCGGTGCCGCAGCCACCGCCCGTGGCGGATGCGCCGATCTGCACCAGCTCGGGTGCGGGAGCGGTGCCGCAGCAACCGCCCGCGCTCTCCTCGGCCGCGATCTCTGCGGCGGCCGGGGTGCAGCAGCCGCCCGCCGCCTCGGCCTTGGTGGCGTCCGGCTCGTCGAAGAGCCCGGCGCCGCCGCACACCCCGGTCTCGGGCAGGGTGAGTTCGACGCGCTCGGCGGCCTCGCGGTCGCCGGCCAGGGCGGCGGCGATGGAGCGGACCTGCTCGTAGCCGGTCATGGCGAGGAAGGTCGGGGCGCGGCCGTAGGACTTCATGCCGGCGAGGTAGACGTCCTGCTCGGGGTGGGAGAGCTCGTTCACGCCGTGCGGGTAGACCGTGCCGCAGGAGTGGACGTTGGGGTCGATCAGCGGGGCCAGGGCGATCGGGGCCTGCAGCCGCTCGTCCAGGCCCAGGCGCAGCTCGTCCAGGAAGGACAGGTCGGGGCGGAAACCGGTCAGGACGATGACCTCGTCCACGGGTTCCAGGCGGCGGCCGTCCTCGCCGACCAGGACCAGCTGTTCGTCGGTCCGCTCGACGGCGGCGGTACGGAATCCCGTCACCGCGTCCGCGTACCCCTCGTCCACGGCTGCCTTGGCCCGCAGGCCCAGTGCGCCGCGGGCCGGCAGCTGGTCGGCGCTTCCGCCGCCGAACGTGGAGCCGCTGATGCCGCGGCGCAGCACCCAGGTGGTGTGTGTGCCCGGGACCTGCTTGGCCAGGTCGGCGAGGTAGGACAGGGCTGTGAAGGCGGAGGCGCCGGAGCCGACCACGGCGGTGCGCTTGCCGGCGTACCGGGCGCACACGGCCGGGTCGCTCAGGTCCGGAACCCGGTAGGAGATGCGGCCCGATGCCGCCTTCTCCCCCAGCGCCGCAAGCCCGTTGCCGCCCAACGGGCTCGGCGTGGACCAGGTGCCCGAGACGTCCATCACGGCACGGGCGAGGATCCGCTCCTCGCGGCCGTCCGGGTGCTCGATCTGCACGGTGAACGGCTGCTGCTCCCGCTCGGCGTCGACGATGCGGTCGCGCCCGGTACGGGAGACGCCGGTGACCCGGGCGTCGAAGCGCACGCGCCCGTCGCCGAGGGCGGCGGCGAGGGGCTCCAGGTAGAGCCCGGCCCAGTCCGCGCCGGTGGGGTAGGCGGCCCCGTCGGGGCGTGCCCAGCCGGTGGGGGCGAGGAGCTTCTCGGCGGCCGGGTCGATGACCTCGTCCCAGGTGGAGAAGAGCCGTACGTGCGGCCACTGCCGTACCGCGCTTCCGGCGGCAGGTCCGGCTTCGAGTACGAGCGGTTCGATGCCGCGCTCGACGAGGTGGGCGGCGGCGGCCAGACCGATCGGCCCGGCTCCGATCACGACGACGGGAAGGTGCTCGGACATGCGGTGATGCTCCTCGACTCGGCGCGCGGCAGTGTGCGGCGGAACGCGGCGGGCGACGGAGGTCGAGCAGGACCAGGGACCCTGTTTCGACTTCCGTCGATGTCTTGACGCTGGAAAGCATGACACCGACTTCGACGGTCGTCAACATAGACGTCCATCGAATTAGACGATCCGCCTCGCCGACCGACGAGGCGGATCAGGGCTTCGGCAACGCCGTAACGGTCGGGCCGGTATCGGCATGGCGACCCCGCTCCGCAAGATCCGTGAACGGGATCGGGCAGCAACTCATGCCGGCACACACGGTCAGGTCGTCGCAGCCGGCGTCCATCGCGGCCACCAGGGCGGCCCGGATGATGTTCAGATTCGCGATCTTCGCGTCGATCTCGGCGAGCTTCGCCTGCGCACGTTCCTGAAGGCCGGTGACAGGGCGGCCGTGTCGATGGCGGCCCGTCTCGAGCAGTTCGGCGACTTCATCGAGGGTGAAGCCGAGCCGCTGGGCGGCCTTGATCACTTTGAGGGTGGTGACCGCGCCATCCGTGTACATGCGGTGCCCGCCCGCGCTGCGCTCCGGCGCGGGCAGCAGGCCGCGGCGTTCGTAGTAGCGCAGCGTCTGGACGTTCACCCCGGCAGCCTCGGCGACTTCGCCGCTGCGCAGACCACTCGTCACGACCGGTCCTCGCCGGCGGTCAGGGCCCTGGCCCGATCGGCCAGTGCGCTCAGCACGGGCTCGTGCACCGGGTCCACAGCGATGTCCAGATCGATGACGTCGTCGGCTGTGGTCACGGTGAAGGTGAAGAACGAGCAGCAGCCGCTCTCCCGCTCGGCGAGATCGCTCACGCGCTCCATCACGCCGGCGCCGTCCTCCAGTGACAGTCGCAGCCGCAGTGCTTCCGGCCGCGACACCCTTCTCAGCCGCTCGGCGAACAGCGCATCCCACTCCGCCACCCGCAGGGGGCGCTCCGCGCTCGGCAGGGTGCAGGCTTCCGGCACCCACTCCAGCTCAGTCATCACGCTCGCTCCCGTCCTCGCCGTCCACGGGCCGTCCGCGCCCGGCTGTCTTCGACGGTAAACCTGTACCTGAGTACGGGATGCAAGCCGGCTGCCGGGCAGCAGTGTGCAGGGTTGCCCCGCGCAACGCTCGACGCATTCATCGACGCATGTCAAAATAGACGCATGTCGAACGTGAGCAGGTCACTGCCGGTGCTGGAGCTCGAGGACGTCACCCCCTGCTGCCCGCCGCTCAACGAGCGGCCGCTGACCGCGGAGGAAGCGGAGCGCACAGCGCGGATGTTCAAGGCCCTTGCGGACCCGGTCCGGCTGCGTCTGTTCTCCGCCGTGGCCTCGCACGAGGGCGGCGAGGCGTGCGTGTGCGACATCTCCGATGTCGGCGTCTCCCAGCCGACCGTCTCCCACCACCTGAAGAAGCTGAAGGAGGCCGGGCTGCTCACCTCCGAGCGCCGCGGTACGTGGGTGTTCTACCGCGTGGAGCCGGGCGTGCTGGCCGGCCTCGGCCAGGCACTCGTCCTCCCCCGGTCCTGACCTGGCCGAGCAGGCCCGCGACCTCCCGGGCCGCGTCGCATCGGCCGGCACCCGCAGCGGTCGCCGTCCGCGACCGCGACGCTCACACGGCGGCCTTGCGCGTACGCACGAAGACGACCGCCACCAGCCCCAGCCCTACGACGGCGCCGACCAGCTGCGCGGCGATGAAGCCGGGCACCGAGCCCGGGGCGATGCCCGCGAAGGTGTCGCTGAACGCACGGCCGACGGTCACTGCCGGGTTGGCGAAGGAGGTCGACGAGGTGAACCAGTAGGCGGCGCCGATGTACGAGGCCACCGCCACCGGCGCGAAGTGCAGCCGCGCGGTGCGCGCCAGCCCGAAGATCAGCATGATCAGGCCCGCCGTGGCGACCACCTCGGCCAGCAGCAGATGGCCGGCGTCGCGGTCCTTGGCCGACCACTCCACCAGCGGCAGGTCGAACATCGCGTCGGCCAGGATCGCGCCGCCGACGGCACCGGTGAACTGGGCGGCCAGATAGGCGGGCAGTTCCCGGGTGGTCACGCCCTCGCGGCCCGCGCGGCGCTGGGTCCACCATTCGGCGAGCGTCACCACGGGGTTGAAGTGCGCGCCGGAGACCGGGCCGAACAACGCGATCAGTACGCCGAGCCCGAAGACGGTCGCCAGGGCGTTGGCCAGGAGCTGCACACCGACGTCGTTCGACAGCTCGGTGGCCTGGATACCCGAGCCGACCACCACGGCCACCAGCGCGGCGGTGCCGATGAACTCCGCCGCCACGCGGGCGGACAGCGGGATGCGGGCCGGTCCGGCCGGCGGCTCCATGGCATCGTCCGCGACTGCGGACGAGGTGTCGGCGCTGCTCAACTGCTCTCCTGGAAGTGAGTAGGGGGCGGTACGGCTAGGGGCAGGCGCGCTTGCGGCCGCTCTCGTCCGTGGTCCGGGCGGCAGCAGCCAGCTCGGTGAACGACGCGGCCAGGGCCTCGAGTACGTCCGGCCTGAGCCGGTAGTAGGTGAAGCGGCCGCACGGTTCGGTGTCCACCACGCCCGCCTCGCGCAGCACCCGCAGATGGTTGGAGAGATTCGTCTGCCGCGCGCCCGTCTCCTCGACCAGATGCGTGGTGCACAGCGTCTCCCGGGCGAGCAGGGTCACGATCTGCATCCTGAGCGGGTCGCCCAGCACCCGCATCAGGTCAGTGTCGACTGACGTCATCATGCGCTGATACTGTCACATCAGTGACCGCTGACACCACCGGCCGCTGATTCGGGCCTGCCCGATTCCCGCCGTAAGACAAGAGAGGCCGCTGATGACCGCAGAGAAGCCTTCCGTGCTCTTCGTCTGTGTCCACAACGCCGGCCGCTCGCAGATGGCCGCCGCCTGGCTGAGCCACCTGGCCGGGGACCGGGTGGAGGTCCGCTCGGCCGGTTCCGCCCCGGCCGACCAGGTCAACCCGGCCGCCGTGGCGGCCATGGCTGAGGTCGGTATCGACATCACCGCCGAGCAGCCCAAGCTCCTGACGGTGGACGCGGTCAGGGAGTCGGACGTGTGCATCACCATGGGCTGCGGCGACGCCTGCCCGGTCTTCCCCGGCAAGCGCTACCTCGACTGGAAGCTCGACGACCCGGCAGGACAGGGCGTGGCGGCGGTCCGCCCCATCCGCGACGAGATCAAGACCCTGGTCGAGGCGCTCATCACCGAGATCGTCCCGGAGAGGACGGCATAACCTCGCTCAGCATGCGGATGGCGCCGACTCCCGCCCCATGATCGAACGGACGGCGGCCGGAAAGCACTCCAGACAGGCCTCGTTGACCTTGTACCGGGTGGAGGTGCCCTGCCGCTCGGGGAGGATGAACCGGACCTCGGCGAGGATCTTCAGGTGGTGCGAGACCGTCGACTGCGCGATGGGCAGCAGCTCGACCAGCTCCCCGACCGACATGGACCGCCGCTCGGACGCGATCAGGTTGAGCAGGCGTACGCGCATCGGGTCGGACAACGCTCGAAACCAGCCGGCATAGGTGACGGCGTCGTCGTGGCTCAGCGGCTGAACGCCGCGCTGACTCGTATTCATCGACAATCGACGATAATAGATGAATGCGGGAAGGGGAAGCCCTTATTTGACTGACGTCTATGTTGACGGATGTCAATGCCACTGCCAGCCTGATTCCACGACCGTCAATACGAGGAGCGTGTGATGAGCGAGCAGGCCGAACTACGGGAGCAGGTCCGAGCCGGATACGCCGCGGCGGCGCTGAAGGTCACCCAGGGCGGCACGGCCTGTTGCGGGCCGGGAGAGGTCGAGGTCGACGAGAGCTTCGGCGCCGGGCTCTACGCCACCGAGGAGACGGGCTCCCTCCCCGCGGAGGCGCTCGCGGCCTCGCTCGGCTGCGGCAACCCCCTTGCGGTTGCCGACCTCCGGGAGGGCGAGCGCGTACTGGACCTCGGATCCGGCGGCGGCATCGACGTACTGCTGTCGGCCCGCCGGGTCGGCCCCGCCGGCCGGGCGTACGGCCTGGACATGACCGAGGAGATGCTCGCCCTCGCCCGAGCCAACGCGAACAGGGCCGCAGCCACCAACGTCGACTTCCTCAAGGGCGCGATCGAGGACATCCCGCTGCCCGCCGACAGCATCGACGTCGTGATCTCCAACTGCGTCATCAACCTGTCGGTGGACAAGCCCGCCGTCTTCGCCGAGATGTTCCGCGTCCTCACCCCCGGCGGCCGCATCGGCATCTCGGACGTCGTCGCCGACGACACGCTCACCTCGGTCCAGCGCGCCGAGCGCGGGGGTTACGTCGGCTGCATCGCGGGCGCCCTGTCCTTCGCCGAGTACCGCGAAGGGCTGGCGACTGCGGGCTTCACCCGGATCGAGGTCACCCCGACCCACCAGGTCACCGACGGCATGCACTCGGCCATCGTGCGGGCGGCCAAGCCCACCACCGTCCCCCTCACCCTTGAGCCGGTAGCCGCGGTGCAGGCCGGCTCCTGCTGCGGGGTGACCGCCTGCTGCACCCCGGCGGAGACCGCCGCCGATCCCGGCGAGGGCACGGCTTCGCCGGCCTCAACCGGCAGGACGCTAGAGCCAGATAAAAACGGGGTGTGAATCCATTGTCCGGCGAAGCGCGGTGTCGAGTGGCCAGGGAAACTCGAGGTCATGGCCGAAACGGCAGTCCACGGCGGCCGTCGAGTCCCACCGCAGTTGTGTGGCGTCGACTCGGTCGATGAGCTGGTCAAACGACGCGTGGGGTGTTGCCAGATAGTAGAGAGGGTGTCGTCGTGGGCACGCGGACGTTTGTCCGGCGGAGCGGATCAGCGGTTCGGGGTAGGGCTTTCGTTGCGGCTGAGGCGACCCCTGCAACCTGGCCGCGTACAGCAGGCCACGGGGTGTGATCACCACGCGTTCCGAGGTGATCCGCACGTCCTCGGAATTTTCGGCCCGACCCCAGTCCACGGCGGCGCGCTCGGCCAGCTCCAGACGCCGTTGACCGTCGTCGGTGAGTAGCTTTTCGACCTCTGCCCGACGCATCTGCGGCGAGGACCCGAACTCCGGTCCGAAGTGTCGCCAAAGGAGCTCGTCGAGGAATCCTGGCGTGCTCTCGCTCATCATCCGCTCCCCTCAGTCCCACCATTGACTGTACGCTCGCATCGGTATCGACCGCCCCTACTGGCTCGGGCGCCCCGTCGCACCCCGACAGTCGAATTCCCCGGCGGCACTCGAATCGAGCAATTCAGCCGTTGGAAACTGTTTGAAGTTTCGTGGACGCATTCTCTTGCGCTTGGCGATTTGGTCGGTTCTGTCGCTCAGCTCACCCGCGCCGTGCGGGCGCGGCAGCCCGAGCGTCCACCTCGGCGAACGCCTGGTCCAAAGCGACGAGCAGGTCCGCGGTTGTCGTGAACAGCGCCTTCGCCCGTGGATCCGCCAACAGCACCACATCCTCGTTCAGCTGCATCGCCAACTCCCGCAGTCGGGCACGAGCCCGCAGAGAAGGGGACGCACCGCAGCCGTCCCTAGCGGATGCCGTGGCGCGGTCACCGGCAACCGTGATTCGAAGGTCCTCATCATTCATTTCGGTTTACTTTCACGTGGAACTATTCGTCGCGTTCGAAGTCGGCTTCCCATACCTCCTTGTCGACCGCCCGCTGGGCGGCGAAGTAGAGGTCGTGGACGAACTGTCGGGCCTGCTCCGGCGAGAGAGCGGGCGCTTCACCGAGCAGCCGTTCGGTCCAGGTGGCAATGTTCTCGTCATCGTGCATGTCTCCAGCACATCCCCTTTGCGCCGGTGCTGCCACCGGAGCCGTCCGCGCGGCGGCGGCAGCGCGCTCAGGGCGTGCCGCAGCCTCTCCGTACGACCTCCGCGAGCGGGACCCAGCGGATCTGCTCCGAGCCGAGTGGCGTGCCCGAACCAGCCGACTTAGCCTGCACAAGGGGTCGCCGCGCCCATGCCCGTATGGTGAGAGAGTTGAGAGCCTTGAGCACCGACGAAGCCGCGCAGAAGGCCCTGGAGCCGCGAGTGGGGCCCACCCCGCAAGGTCCTCCGGAGTTCCATCCCTACCATCACCCCGCCGCCGGCTGGGGCGCGGCCAAGAGCGTGTCCCGCGTGCTGGTGCGCGAGGGCGAGCTGGTCGATGGTCCGCGGGCCATCATGCGGATGAACCACGAGAACACCGGTTTCGACTGTCCCGGCTGCGCCTGGCCCGACGACACCAAGGGCCTGCGCCTGGACATCTGCGAGAACGGCATCAAGCACGTCACGTGGGAGATGACCCGCAAGCGCGTCGGCCGCGAGTTCTTCGCCGCCCACTCGGTGACCGAGCTGTTCCAGTGGAGCGACTACGACCTGGAGGACCAGGGCCGGCTGACCGAACCGATGGTCTACGACCCGGAGTCGGACCACTACGTCCCGATCAGCTGGAAGGACGCGTTCGAACTCGTCGGCCGCACCCTGCGCGAGCTGGACGACCCGAACCAGGCGTCGTTCTACACCTCCGGCCGACTGGGTAACGAGGCCACGTTCCTCTACCAGCTGCTGGCCCGCGAACTGGGCACCAACAACCTGCCCGACTGCTCCAACATGTGCCACGAGGCCAGCGGCCGCGCCCTGCAGGCGTCACTCGGCACCGGAAAGGGCACCGCCGATCTCAAGGACTGGGAGACCGCGGACGCGCTGTTCATCATGGGCGTCAACGCGGCCTCCAACGCGCCCCGGATGCTCACCGCCCTGGCCGAGGCGGACAAGCGCGGCGCCCAGATCGTGCACATCAACCCACTCGTCGAGGCGGCCGCCACCCGCACCATCGTGCCGCACGACTTCCTCGACATGGCCCTGTTCAAGACGACGCGCACCAGCACCCTGAACCTGCAGCCCCGCATCGGCGGCGACATGGCCCTGCTGCGCGGCATGGCGAAGGCCGTACTGGAGCAGTCCGCGACCGATCCCAAGGCCCTGGACAGCGAGTTCATCGACCGCCACACCGCCGGCTTCGAGGACTACCGCGCGCTGTGCGAGGCAACGTCGTGGGAGGAGCTGGAGACCCAGTCCGGGCTGTCGCGCGCCGACATCCTCAAGGCGGCTCAGGTCTACAGCGAGGCGGACCGCAGCATCATCAGCTGGTGCCTGGGCGTCTCCCAGCACGAGCACGGCGTCGACACCGTCCGCGAGATCGTCAACCTCCTCCTGCTGCGCGGCAATCTGGGCCGCGAGGGAGCGGGACCCTCCCCCGTACGCGGGCACAGCAACGTCCAGGGCAACCGCACCTGCGGCATCGACCACCGCCCGGCCACGGAGTTCCTGGACCGCCTCGGCGAGGTGTGCGGATTCGAGCCACCGCGCCAGCACGGCCTGGACACGGTCGCCACCATCCAGGCGATGCAGCGCGGCGAGGTGAAGGTGTTCGTCGGCATGGGCGGCAACTTCGCCCTCGCGGCGCCCGACAGCCCCGTCACGTACGCGGCGCTGCGCGCCTGCGAGCTGACCGTGCAGGTGAGCACCAAGCTGAACCGCAGCCACCTCGTGCACGGCCGGCAGGCCCTCATCCTGCCGTGCCTCGGCCGAACCGAGAAGGACCATCAGCGCAAGGGGATCCAGAGCACCAGCGTCGAGGACTCCATGAGCATGGTCCACCTCTCCGTCGGCATGAAGCGGCCCGCGTCGTCACACCTGCTGTCCGAGCCGGCGATCGTGGCCGGCATGGCCCGGGCCGCGCTGCCTGACAGCGAGACGCCCTGGGCGTGGTACGTCGAGGACTACGACCGGATCCGCGACACCATGGCTCAGGTCCTGGACGGCTTCGAGGACTTCAACCGCCGGGTCCGGCTGCCGCTGGGCTTCCGTATCAAGCAGCCCGCCCGCGAGCTGGTCTTCCTCACCCCCTCCGGACGCGCGGAGTTCTCCACGGCCCCGCTGCCCGACGTCGTACCCGCCCCCGGCACCCTGGCGCTGGGCACGATGCGCTCGCACGACCAGTGGAACACCACCATCTACTCCGACAACGACCGCTACCGCGGCATCAAGAACCTGCGCACCCTCGTGTTCATGAACCGGGCCGACATGCGCGACCGCGGCATCGAGGAGTTCGACCCCGTCGACATCACCAGCACCGCCAAAGACGGCACCCAGCGCTTCCTCAACGGCTACCTCGCCATCCCCTACGACATCCCCCGCGGCTGCGCGGCCGGCTACATGCCCGAGATGAACGTCCTGATCGCGCTCTGCGACTACAGCACCCAGAGCGACCAGCCGCTCATGAAACACCTCAAGGTCACGATCAGCCCCGCCGCAGCCTGAGCCAAGGGCACAGCGTCCGTACGTATCACCGCCATCGTGCGACCCGCTCCAGGAGCAGGTAGGCGCGCTGCTCGGCGGCGGCCAGCTCGGTGGGATCGATCTCCGCCGGCCACAGCTCCCCCGCCGCGGCGTCGTCGGCCTCGCGCAGTTCCACCACGGCTGCCGCCAGGCGTGCCTGCACCGCCGGGAGCGCCCGCGTCACGCGGTGGTCCAGCGCCTGCTCCGCGTACGCGGACGCCTCCGCGCAGGCGGCCAGCGCGCGCTCCACCCGTACCGCCGCACGGTCATGGACCACCAGCAGCGCGCAGCCCAGCGCGATGACGATGCCGAGGATGCTGCTCAGCGTGCGGTCCTGGATGAGCGCTTCGGCGGAGGAGGGATCGGCCAGGTCGGTCAGCAGCAGGGCCAGCGGGGTCAGGAAGACGACGCCGAGCGCGTAGTTGCGGGCCACGACGTACTCCAGCAGGAACTCCAGCAGAATGATCACGAGGACGAGCGCGACCGGTTCCGGGTGCACGGCGAGCACGCCGATGGCGAGGACCAGCCCGGCGATCGTGCCCAGCGTGCGCTGGACGGCCCGTTGCGCCGCCGTGCGGACGTTGATCGAGTGCAGTACGGCGGCGGCGGAGATCGCCGCCCAGTATCCGTGGCCGAGGCCCAGCGCGAGAGCCGCGCCGCCGGCCAGCCCGGTGCCCAGGACCATCCGCAGGGCGGGAACGAGCAGCGCCGCCACACGCTCGCGCCCGTCGTGACGCCGGCCCGTCACCAGTTCCGCGGCACGTGCTTCGGCGGCGCGCAGCGTGGCCGGATCGGCGCGCGCCGGATCCGGGCCCGCCACGGGCAGCATCCCGAGCTGGGCGATCAGCGCCGGGAGCGACAGCACGGGCAGCACGCCGGGGTCCCGGAGGCGACGGCTCGCCAGCAGGCGCGCCTGGCCGCGCAGCTGCAGCACCAGGCCGGCGGGGTCGTCCAGCCGCCGGCGGGCGGAGCCGATCAGCAGCGACCAGCACAGGTCGGTCAACCGGGCGCACGTACCGCCCCGATCGCCCCATTCGGCGGCGGTCGGAGGCATGAGACCCAGCGTGCGATAGGCCTGCAGCACCGCGGCGGTAGCCCGATGCCTGGGCAGCGCGACCAGTTCCTGCGTACCTGTCGCTTCCAGCAGGTCGGCGACCTCGCGCAGAGCCGCTGCGACGGCGAGTCGCTGGGGGCGGTCCGGATGTACGAACCAGCCCGCCACGGCCAGCGCCCAGGCCACGATCGCACCCAGTGCGGCCAGGGCGGTCTGGGAAGGGATGTCGGCCGGTGCGGGCGCGCCGTTGGCCGCCACGGCGAAGGAGAAGAGCAGCAGCACGGCGCCGAGCCCGCTCAGGCGTGCCGCGTCGCAGGCGAGCTTCGCGATCCCGGCCACCACGGCCGTGGCCGCGACGACGACGAGGTCCGCTCCCACGCCCCGTGGGTGGGCCCACGCCGCGAGAGCTGAACCGCAGCACACGAGCGCGGTCATGGCCGCGGCTACCAGGGCGAGTACGCGGGCACGGCGCCCGTAGGGCAGGTTGCGGCCGAACGTGGTGGTGAACGAGCCGAGCATGGTGTAGACGGCCTCATCGGCCCGTCCGGTCAATGCAAGCGGCAGCGCCGGCAGCGCCATCGCCGCCGCGGCCCGCAGCGCAAAGGACAGGGAACCGTCGACGCTCTGCAGCGCGAGCGCGCCGCGCGGGGACAGCGCACGCCTCACACCGGCTGCTGAACGCCGCCAACTACTCTCGGTCACCGAAGAGAGCAGAGGGCGCAAACGGGACATACCCGGTGTATACCATCCGCTCCCATCGCCGGACGGGTTATGGATCATCACGCCCGCGGTGAGGGGGCGCCCCGGGAGTTGCCCTGCTACGGGGCGCCGGCCGTGGCGCCCACCGCTGTACGCGCCGCGGCCACGAAGGCCGCGATCGCCGGGTGCCCGCCGCCGCCCGCGCGGAAAGCGACCTTCGAGCGGCGGAAGAGGGGCAGCCGGGTCAGGACCACTCCCTCGGGCGCGTGCGCGGTGGCCATCTCCGGTACGAATCCGGCACCTTGTCCGATCGCGGCCAGGGCCAGGAGCGTACGGAAGTCGTTGACCTGGTGGCGGATGCGCGGCTGGAAACCGGCCGCCTGGCAGGCGCGTACGGCCATCGCGTGACCCGTCGTACCGTCCCGGGCCGTGATCCACGGGGACGCGGCCCACGGGCCGAGCAGCTCGGCCAGCGTGCCGCCGCGGGCGGCAGGGGCGCTGTCGCTGGCGCCGCCCGTGGCCAGGTACACCGGCTCCTCGAGCAGGGGCACCTGGTCGACCGTGGTGTCCGGTGACGCGGGGACGAAGTCGTAGTCGTGGACGAGGGCCACGTCGAGTTCGCCGGCGCGCAGGCCGTCGGAGACCCGCGTCGAGTCGATCTCCCGCACCATCGGTTCCAGCGCGGGATGCCGACGGGCCAGTTCGGCCAGCGTGCCGGGCACGATCGCGGGACCGCCCGAGGGGAACGTCCCGACCCGCAGCGGCCCGCCGATGCCCTCGCGCGCCCCGGCCAGCTCGGAGACCGCCAGTTCGAGACGTTCCAGCACGGCATCGGCGTGGGCGACGAGGGCGCGGCCGGCAGGCGTGAGCACGACCCGTCTGCCGCTTCGCTCCAGCAGGGGTACGCCCGCCTCACGCTCGAGCACGCTCAACTGCTGGGAGACCGCCGAGGCGGTGAAGGTCAGCGCCTCGGCCACGGCCGCGATGGTGCCGCGTCGTTCCAGTTCGCGCAGCAGATGAAGGCGTCGGACATCGAGCATAAGGTGAGCTTACGCATACGCGAAGAAACCTGAACTGGATCTACTGGGTTCGTCTCGGTCAGGCTGGGCGCATGAACCCCGAAGCCAACCTCACTGGCCTGTTCGTCCCTCTGGTGACTCCGTTCACCGACGACCTGCGCCTCGCCCCGGACGCGCTCGCCGCCCTCGCCGACGAGGCCCTCTCCGGTGGCGCCGCCGGACTCGTCGCCCTGGGCACCACCGCCGAGGCGGCCACCCTGACCAGCGAGGAGAAGCGGGCCGTGGTCCGCATCTGCTCGGCCGCCTGCCAGGCCCACGGAGCCCCGCTGATCGTCGGCGTCGGCACCAACGACACTGCCGCCGCCATCGGGTCACTGCGCGAGCTCGCGGCGCGCGGCGACGTCGCCGCGGCACTGGTTCCCGCGCCGCCGTACACCCGGCCCGGTGAGGCGGGAACGCTGGCGCACTTCACGGCCCTCGCCGAACATGGCGGCCTCCCGCTGGTCGTCTACGACATCCCGTACCGCACAGGTCAGCCCCTCACCACCGGCACCCTGCACGCGCTCGGGCAGCTACCGGAGGTCGTCGGGGTCAAGTACGCGACCGGGGCGATCGACGCGGCCGCGATGGAACTGGTCGGCTCGCCGCCACCGGGCTTCTCGGTACTCGGCGGCGACGACGCCGTCATCTCGCCGCTGCTCGCGGCAGGCGCCCACGGTGCCATCCTGGCGTCGGCCAATGTCCGCACCGCCGACTTCGCCGAGCTGATCTCGCTGTGGCGGCGCGACGCGGCCGGACCGGCACGCAGGCTGGGAGCCGAGCTGGCGCGGCTCTCCGCCGCGCTCTTCGCAGAGCCGAACCCGACCGTGATCAAGGGGGTGCTGCACGCCCAGGGCCGCATCCCGAGCCCGGCCGTCCGGCTGCCCCTGCTGGCCGCCTCCCCCGATTCGGTCCGCCGCGCGGCAGACCTGGCCGCCGAACGCTCTCAGGTGACCAGTGTCCGTGGATTGGCTCTGGCCTCGGACGCGGCGCGGCCGTCATGATCCCTGTCCATGCAAGCAGTTGTCTTCGACATGGACGGGACGCTGGTGGACAGCGTCCCCATGGTGGCCCGGGCCTACGCCGACACGATCCGCTCACTCGGCGGCCCGCCGGTGTCACCGGACGAGGTCGTCGCCGGCTGGCACGTCGGCCATACGGAGCTCGTCCTGGCACACTTCCTCGGCCGTCCTTGCGGTGGCGCCGAGGTCGAGCGTTTCCACACCCATCTGGACCCGGCCCTCTCCGGGCTGCGGCCGTTTCCCGGTATCGCGGACCTGCTGGACGCGCTCGTCGCCGCTGACGTGCGGCTCGGCGTCTTCACAGCCGCCACGCGGCGGGCGGCCACAGCCATGCTGGCCGCCGCCGGGCTCGCGGCGCGCTTCGACGTGGTCGTGGCCGGTGACGAGGTCGACCGGCCCAAGCCGGCGCCGGACGGGCTGCTGCTGGCGGCACGGCGGCTCGACGTCGAGGTCACGGCCACGGTCTACCTGGGCGACGCCGAAGTCGATCTCGGCTGCGCCGATGCCGCCGGCGCAGTGGGCGTGCACGCCGGGTGGGGTGCACGCGCCGGGGTCCGGACCGGCGGGCATCCGGTTGCGGGGGAACCGCGCGAGGTGGCCGACTGGCTGGCCCGCGCCGCGGGCAGCGGGGTGTGAGCGTGCCGGTCAGCGCGTGACAGCGCCCGCCCCGCTCTGAACGCCCTGCCAGCGGGGGTCGGCATCCCACATCCTGTTGCGCTCGCGAGAGATCTCCATCGCCATCGCGGCCTCCGGCGCGGACGCGTACGGCCCCAGACGGTCCGCCGCTCGGCACCCGGGGCCCTTCTCCACCACCTGGTGCCTGAGGCAGTAGAACCACTCGACCGCCTCAACCGCCTCGACCGCCTCGCTCGCGGACTCGCGCTGGAAGGTTTTCGCTTCCCTTCGGTCCTCTTCGGTGCGTGCCTGGAGTTCGTCCTCGTCGGGTCGCCGTGGCAGGCCCCGGCCATGGCCGGTGTCCGGGTCTCCTTCGACCGCGCGATTGGATTTGTGGTGGTGTGCCATCTCGGTCCTCCTTGTGCGCCGCAGCCGGCCGCCCCCGGATCTCGCCCTCATGGCTCGCACCTGTCCCCCAGTTCACGGTACGCCGCAGCCGACGGGGCAGCGACCGGTCATGAATACCCATATACGGTATAAGGGATTTCATAGCGCTACACTTGATGAAACGTGGTCGTCCCTGCACTCACAACAGGCAAGGGCGGCGGTGGTGCGTATGGGACGAGAGCCTGATCAGCAGCCGCTCGGCGAGCCGACGGGGCATCCGCTGGATGCCCCGTTCAGGGAGGTCGTGCAGCACACCGGGGCGTCCATCGTGCTCCTGTACCAACTCGACACCCCCGCAGGGAAATTGCGTCTGGTGATGGCCTCGGGGACGTCCCGCGAGATGGCCGCCCCCTGGGCCCGCGTCTCCGAGGACAGGTCCGGACCGGTCACCGATGCGATCCGCGACCGGCACCTGGTGTGGGTGGGCGAGCAGGAGGAGCTGGCCCGGCGTTATCCGCGACTGGGCATCGTGCTGCCGTACGCGTTCCGGCTTGCCGCCGCTCCGGTCACCGACACCAGCGGGGTCCGCGGCGCCGCCGTACTGCTGTGGCCGACCGTTCACCCGCCGCATCTCACCACCCGCGAACGGGTCGCGATCCGTGTCTTCTGCCAGCGGGCCGGAGCCGTCCTGCGACGCACGGCCGGCAGCGCGGGCGAGGTCCCCACGGCGGACGATCCGCGGTTCCTGCCTGCGATACGCCCACGGGAGCCCGATCCGCTGCAGGCCCGAGCCGCGCACGAATTCGCCGACCGCCTGCCCATGGGCTGCTGTTCACTGGACATGGACGGTCGTATCACGTACATCAATCCCAGCGGCGCCGAACTGGTCGGCGCCGACGTCGACTCGCTCCAGTCGCAGCGGCCGTGGGAGGCGCTGCCGTGGCTGCGCGACCCGATGTTCGAGGAGAGCTACCGGGCGGCGGTGGTCTCGCGCAGACCCACGTCCTTCACCGCGCTGCGCCCCCCGGACACCCGGCTGCGCTTCCAGCTCTTCCCGGACAGCAGCGGCATCAGCGTCCAGTTCGCACCGGTCGCGAACGGCACGGCCACCGCACCCGGCTACCGGGCCCAGGCCGACCCCGTCGGCGCGATACCGCTGCATCACCTGACGCATGTGGCCTCGGCTCTCGCCGAAGGCGTCGGCGTGCACGACGTGGCCGAACGGATCGCCGACCAACTCGTGCCGGGGCTGGGCCCGCAGGGGCTGGTCCTCCTGACCGTGGCGGACGGCAGGCTCCTGGTGGTGAGCCACCGCGGTGACCACGCCGACTTCATCAAGCAGACGCACGGGGTGACCCTGACCTCCGACGTCCCGGTCGTGCGGACACTGGCCAGCGGCGAACCGGGCTTCTACTCCAGCCCCGTTGCGTACCGGCGCGCCCATCCCGACGCGGACGACTTCTCCGCCGAGGAGGGGGCGCGGGTGCTCCTGCCCCTGATCGCCTCGGGAGGCCCCATCGGCTCGCTCGTTCTCTCCTACTCCCAGTCGCGCGCCTTCCCCCCGACCGAACGCGCCATGCTGACCTCACTGGCCGGCCTCATCGCCCAGACGCTGGCCCGCGCACGCCTGTACGACGCCCAGTACACCCTCACCCACAGCCTGCAGGCCGGACTGCTGCCACGCTCCCTGCCGACCTTCAACGGCCTGGAGACCGCCGCCTGTTACCGGCCCGCCAGCCACGGCATCGACATCGGAGGCGACTTCTACGACCTCATCGCGGCCAGCACCCCCTCCGCGGCGCTGGCCGTCATCGGCGACGTGGAGGGCCACAACGCCCAAGCCGCGACACTCATGGGCCAAGTACGCACCGCCGTCCACGCCTACGCCGCGGTGAGCGCCTCACCCGGCGCCGTGCTCGCCCGGACGAACCGGCTCCTGCTCGACCTCGACCCCGGCCTCCTGGCCAGCTGTCTTATCGCGCAGGTCGACACCGATCAGCAGTGGGCACGCATAGCCACCGCCGGTCACCCACGTCCCGTCCTGCGCGATCCCGACGGCCATACGAAGATCCTCGACCTCACCCCGGGCCCACTGCTGGGAGTGGCCGCCAACCCCGGCTACCCCAGCACCGAGATCCAGTTGCCACCCGGCGCCGTCCTCCTCCTCTACACCGACGGTCTCGTCGAGGCGCCCGGCACGAGCATCGACGACGCCGTCCGCGACCTCGCCGACCGACTGGCGCAGATGAGCGGAAGCCTCCAGCACACAGCGGACTCCCTCGCCGAACAGGCCTACCGCCGCACCTCACACGCGGACGACATCGCCCTGCTGCTCATTCGTCTGACCGACGACTGACAGCCACCACGTGAAGATCGCGATCGTGCCCGTCGGCGGCGCCAGAGACGAGAAACGCCGTGTGCGAAATAGAACGAGGCAACGAGGGCGTTGCGACGACGGCTGCCTGTCAGGAGCCTTCGTTCGGCAATGGTCCCGGGTGGGATCGCCGCATCACGGAGCAAGGAGGCTCGCTGATGGTCGATGTGAGTATGGAGTCCGCGGATCAGACCGAGCAACGGCTACGCCGTGTGATCGCCAGGGCCGACCTCGTCGTGCACGACGGCGTCTGGTGCTTTGAAGAGTTTCCGGCCGACCACCCGCCGGCGCTCACCGCCGAGACGCTGGCAGTCGTTCGGGACCAGGAGAGTTGGAGCCGCCTCGTCCCGCTCATCCAGGAGAGCGACGGCGTCGAACGCTTCGGAATCTTCTCCTTCCACTTCGCCGATCACGAGGACAACAGCGGTTTCGTCGGCTGGCTGGCCACCCACCTCAAGGTCGAGCTGGGAACCGGCGTCTTCGTTCTCTGCGGCAGCAACCGCGCCCGCGGAGGCATCTACGACTACTGGGGCTGTCCCATCGACTTGCTGGATCAGGCCGTCGCGGTCGTCAGGACTCTGCGAGACAGCTGATCCGCATTCAGGCGGGTCAGTGCGGTCTGACCTCCCAGCCCGGCCACCGAAGGTCGTCGTTGTAGACCACGATGTCGGCGCGGTCGGCCGGGCGGGCGTCGGCGAAGTAGAGCTGCTGGGAAGGGATGTAGCGGGCGCGCCACGAGCGTTCGATCTCGGCGGTGTCGGCGGTGGAGCCCCTCTGCGCCGCGTCTCGGCTCCGGGCGCGGTCCACCGTCTGCTCGAGCGGGACGGACACGAAGATGCGCAGGTCCCAGCGGTCGACGAGTTCGGGGCGCAGGAGGAAGACTCCGTCGAAGAGGAGTACGGCGCCTTCGGGCGCGGTCATCGCCGGCTGTGCGTGTGCGGTGTCGGTGTCCTTGTCGTAGACCGCGTGCTGGAACCTCCGGTCTCCGCCCGGGCCCAGCGGATCGAGCAGGACCCGGCACAGCGCGGCGCGGTCGTGGGCGTCGAAGTAGCAGCCTTCGGCCGAGTACTGGCCGCGTCGGTAGCGCTGTTCACGCGGGAAGAGGAAGTCGTCGACGGTCGCGCGGATCACCTCGCGGTCCTGCGCGCGCAGCACGGCGGCGAGTTCGTCGGCCAGTGTGGTCTTGCCGGATGCGGGCGGCCCGTCGATGGCGACCCGCAGGGGGTGCGCGGTCCTGACGGACTCCGTCGCCTCGGCCAGCCGGCCGATGAGCTCGCTGCGGGTGCCTCGGTCCATGGCCGCCTCTCTCGCCGTATCCGTGCGTGGTGCGTCAGGCTACGGCGAGACGCTCCCCTTCGACGAGGGCGGCCGGACGGGCACGGAAGACAGGCGCTGCGACCTTACGGAACCCAGCGACCGTCAGGCTTCCGGCGGGCTTGCGACTGACGGTTCTTACCGGTCTGGGGTTCCTGCGATTTCCTCGGAACTGTCTGCGGGACGTGCCCGTGGAAATACAGTTCCTTTCCCTGCCCCCGCGCCCCCAGACCGTGGTGCCCCCTCTGCTGCGAATTCTTGCTCATGGCGCGACCCCTCGTGCCCTCACGGCCGATCCGTACGTGCGGAGAGCCTTGATTGCATCTATCGTGGATCTCACGATACGCCGCAACCGGCAACGTGGCGACCGCCGGCAAATCCCCTGCTCACATACGCGGCGGGGGTTCCGCATCCTGGCGCACGCCGCGGAGCCAGTGCAAGGGGTGACACCGTGCACGCTTCTGATCTGACTCCCGAAGTCCGGGCCGAACTGAGCCGGCCCCGGCCGTATCCCGCCATTACGTTGGTCATGCCCACCTATCTGGACTTCCCCTTCAGCGAGAAGAACCGGATCCTCCTGCGTGACCTGGTGACCGAGGCCAAGCGACGGCTGGCGGATGATCCCGAGGTGGAGCGGGAGCCAAGGCTGCAGCTGCGGGACCACCTGCTGGATGCCGCGAAGATCGAGAGCGCGGGCGAGTCGATTCACCCCGACGACGCCATGGTGGCCTACGTGGCCCCCAACGAGCCGATCCAGGTATGGCAGATGACGTCCCTCGCGCCCGTCGAACCGCGTGTGGAGTTCGCGACCGAGTTCCTGACGCGGTATCTGGTGGCCGCCGAGCAGCGGGCCCGGCCCTATCTGGTTCTCGTCCTCGATCAGGAGATGTGCCGCCTGTACCGCGGTTCGGTGCGACGGCTCGTACAAGTGGAGGAACACGGGTTCCCTGCCGCGCCGCAGATCCCGTCGCCCGAGGACGCGATTCCGGGCGCGATTCCCCATTCGGCACCGTACGAGGGACACAAGGAGAAGGTCGAGCAATATCTCAGGGTCGTCGACAAACGACTGGGAGAAGCCGTCAAGGAGTACGACCGGCTTCCGCTGTTCGTCATCGGCGGCGTGAAGATTCTCGCGACCTTCAAGAGCCTCACGGCCTATGGGGACCGTATCGCCGGAACGCTGCCCCTGACCGGAATGGACCAGGACTCCACGAAGGAACTGGCCGAGCGGCTCCAGCCGACCCTCTCCGACTACCACGCACAGCAGGTCATGGACGCCATGTCGGCTCTGGACGAGGCGCGCGGACACGGCAAGTACGTGGGCGGTGCGCCGGAGGTGTGGACCGCGGTCACCGACAAACGTGTACGCCGGCTCGTGGTCGAGGAGGGGCTGACCATCGCAGGCCGGATCAACGGGGACGGCCGGCAGCTGGAGGTCGTCCAGGTACCGGAGCCCGTGACCCTGCCGGAGCCGAAGCCCTATGTCGAGCCGCCGGCGCACGAGGTGGGCGTCGCCACGGACATCGTCGAACGGCTCGTCGACACCGCGATCGCAGCCGACGCCGACGTGCTGTTCGTACCCGAGGGGACGCTCCTGGACGCTCAGGGCGTGGCAGCACTGCTTCGGTACTGAAACATGGAGCAGATCCCCCCGATGTCAGGAGGCGCTGTGGCACTGGACGCCGCGCGGCAGGAAGCATTCTCGGAGCTCATGGTCGACATCCTCAACAAGGGAGGGCTGGCGCTCCTGATCAGCGTCGGCCACCAGACCGGCCTGTTCGACACCATGAGTACGCTTCCGCCCTCCACCAGCGACGACATCGCCAAGGCAGCCGGTCTCGACGAACGGTACGTACGTGAGTGGCTCGGCGGTATGACCGTCGGCGGTCTCGTGGAGTACGAGCCGGACGGCGCCACGTACACGCTGCCCCCCGAGCACGCGGCCTCGCTCACCACCGCCGCCGGCCCCGACAACCTCGCCGGGATGATGCCCTACGTGGCCCTGATGGGCGAGGTCGAGCAGCAGGTCGTCGGGTCCTTCCGCAGCGGTGGCGGCGTGCCGTACTCGGCCTATCCGCGCTTCCAGGCGCTCCAGTCGCAGGAGACGGCACGCGTCTACGACGCCGCCCTCGTCGACACGATCGTCCCGCTCGTCCCGGGGCTCGCCGAGCGGCTGCGCGACGGCATCGACGCGCTCGACGTGGGCACCGGTCAGGGGCATGCCCCGCTCGTGCTGGCCCGGGCGTTCCCGAACAGCCGCTTCGAGGGGCTCGACCAGTCGGAGGAGGGCATCGCCGCCGCACGCGAAGAGGCGGAACGGTCGGGCGTCGACAACGTCCACTACACCGTCGGCGACTCGGCGGAGGTGACCGGCCGGTACGACCTCATCACCGCCTTCGACGTCATCCACGACCTGGCCCGCCCGCAGGAGACCCTGAACGCCGTCGCCGCCTCCCTCAAGGAGGACGGCACCTTCCTGATGTGCGACATCGCCGCCTCGAGCAGACTCGAGGAGAACGTCGACCACCCCTTCGGCCCCGCCCTCTTCACGTTCTCGGTCTTCTACTGCATGACCACCTCGCTGAGCACGGGCGGCGCCGGCCTCGGCACGGTCTGGGGCCGGCAGACCGCGCGCCGCATGCTCGAGGAGGCCGGCTTCACCGACATCACGGTCCGGTCCATCGAGGGAGACCCGATCAACGTCTACTACGTGGCCCGGACGAACCCGGCCTGACGAGGAGCGGCGCCGGCACCTGTGCGGGATCCGGGTGAGGGCGGTTCTGCACGTCATTCGACCATGACGTCGCTCATGCCTCCGTCCGTGCGCCACTTCCTGAGCACCTCGTAGAACGCCGCCGGACCCTCCCCGTACGACATGCTCGGCATGGGCATGCCTTCGCCGTTGTAGAAGCCGGGAGTGCATCCGGACAGGAACTTCGACAGGTCGGCGGCCTTCTGCCAGATCGTGGCCACCCAGGCGCCCTCGGCCTCGGCCGTCGGCTCCACGCACCGGGCCCCGCGCCGCTGCGCCTCGGCGATCACCGCGGCGACGTGCGTCGCCTGCTCGTCGAGGTTGTGGACGAAGTTGACGTAGATGGCGTTCTGCAGCGGACCGAGATTGAAGAGGTTGGGAAAGCCCCGGCTGCAGAACCCGTGCAGCGTCTTCGGGCCGGTCTGCCAGGACTCCAGCAGGCCGACGCCGTCCGTGCCGTACGCGGGGAGGGTTCCGGACAGCAGACCGGAGACGCCGACCTCGAAGCCGGTCCCGAAGATGACGCAGTCGACCTCGTACTCGACACCTCCGACCACCACGGCGTGCTCGGTGAGGCGCTCCACGCCCTTGTGGTCGGCCGTGTCCACCAGGGTGACGTTGGGCCGGTTGAACGTGTGCAGATACGTGTCGCTGAACGTGGGGCGCTTGCACATGTAGCGGTACCAGGGCTTGAGCGCCTCGGCCGTCGCTCCGTCCTCGACGACGGCGTCCACCCGGGCCCGCAGTTCGTTCATCTTCCGGAAGTCCGCCATCTCCTCGGCGCGTTCCTGCTCCTCGGGCGGCAGGTCGGAGGACGTGCTGCCCGGGAGGAGCTGCTGGTGCAGGCGGGCGCTGCCGGTCCAGGCGTCGGCGACCAGGTCCTCGTCGACGCGGCCGCCGGTGACGAGGGCGAGGAAGTTGTCCCTGCGGCGCCGGTGCCAGCCGGGTGTCAGCGACTCGGCCCACTGCGGGCTCGTGGGGCGCTGCCCGCGTACGTCCACCGAGGACGGGGTGCGCTGGAACACGTACAAGTGCTCCGCGTCCTGCGCGAGATGGGGTGCGACCTGGATGCCGCTCGCGCCCGTGCCGATGAGGGCCACGCGCTTGCCGGCGAGCTTGTGCAGGCCGCCGTTCGGGTCACCGCCGGTGTAGTCGTAGTCCCAGCGACTCGTGTGGAACACGCGTCCCTTGAAGGTCTCGATCCCCTCGATCGCGGGCAGTTTGGGCTGGCTGAGCACCCCGGTCGCCGCCACGACGTAACGCGCCCGCATCCGGTCGCCGCGGTCGGTGGCCACGACCCACTCGGACGCGGACTCGTCCCAGCGCAGTTCGCTCACCTGGGTCTGGAAGCAGGCGTCGCGGTAGAGGTCGTAGTGCTTCGCGATCGCCTGGGCGTGCTGGCGGATCTCCTCGCCCGGCGCGTACTTCCACTTGGGCAGGTAGCCGAGCTCCTCGAGCAGGGGCAGGTAGATGTACGACTCGATGTCGCACTGGATGCCCGGATACCGGTTCCAGTACCAGGTGCCGCCGAAGTCGCCGCCCTTCTCGATGATCCGGATCTCCCGCAGGCCCGCCTGACGCAGCCGGGCGCCGGCCAGCAGGCCGCCGAACCCGCCGCCGATGACCACCACCTCGACGCGGTCCGTCAGGGGCTCCCGCGTGAACTCGGGCTCGGCATGGGGGTCTTTGTCGAGCGGCTCGGACTCGCCAGCGATACGCCGGTACTGAGCGTTGCCGTCGGGGCGGATCCGCCGGTCGCGTTCCGTCCGGTACCGCTCGCGCAGGGCGCCGGGGTCGAAGTCCAGGTCGTGTGGCTCGGGATGCGTCGGGCCGGAATGGAGGGTGGACACGTATGTCCTCCTTCGCTGTGGTGTCGTTCGGGGCGATTGCTCTCCGGCCGCCGTTGCCGTACCGGGGAAACGGGTGGCAGCGGCCGCTGATGGGGGGTACTGGCCACGACGCGACGCGGTCCGACCGCGCGGCGGAGCCTCAGAGCGACGGCTGCCTCCGCAGTGAGAAGTCCGTGCGCCGACCATGACCGGCTGCCGCCGGCCGGTGAATCCCGGCAGCTCCCGCCGGTTCTACGCCCCCGGCCCGACACCGGAGTGACCCGGCGGCCGTCCCGGACCCCTGCCGTACCGCCCGCGTGCGCGGCAGTACGGCAGGGTCGGCCTGCCCGTCACCACGGCACAACCCTGCCCAGCCGCCGCTCCCCCGGGCCACCCCGACCCACCCCTACCGCGCCCGGGCGGGCTCCGTACCGGAGGGCCGTGGGTGTGGCTCCGGTGGCGACGCGGTCGGCAGGGCCAGGCGCAGCCGGGTGCCGCTGCTTTCCGGTGGTGCGCCGGCTTCGATGCTGCCGCCGTGCGTCTCCGCGATCTGGCGGACGATCGCCAGACCCAGTCCGCTGCCGGGACGGGAGCGGGCCTTCGGGGAGCGGTAGAAGCGGTCGAAGACGTACGGGAGGTCGGCCGGCGGGATGCCGGGGCCCTCGTCGGTGACGGTGAGCGTGCCGCATGCGGTGACCGACACCGTGACGCGGCCGCCCGGGGGGCTCCATTTGACCGCGTTGTCCAGCAGGTTGGCCGCCGCCCGTTCCAGGGCGTCCGGATCGCCGTGGACCATGCACTCGGCGAGGTCGGTGACGATCCGCACGTCCGGAGCCCGGGCCGCGGCGCGGCGTGCGACACGCTCGGCCAGGAGGTCCAGGCGGGTGTCCTCCGTGTGGGTGTCGCTCTGGCCGTACCGGGCGAGGTCGATCAGATCACCGACCAGTGCCATCAGTTCGCCGGTCTGCTCGCGGGCCGCCGCGACCAGCTCCGGGGCCTGCGGGTCGCGTACTCCAAGGCCCTCGCCGAGGAGCTCCAGGTTGGTGTTGAGACTGGTCAGTGGGGTGCGCAGCTCGTGGGAGGCGTCCGCGACCAGGCGGCGGCGGGCGGTCACGGAGGCGTCCACGGCCGCCGTCAGCGAGGCGAACGCGCGGGCCAGGCGGGCTATCTCGTCCCGGCCGCGGGCGTCGATCGGGGCGGTGAGGTCCTGTGTCGCGGTGATGTGCTCCACGGTCTCCGTCAGCTTGCGCACCGGGCGCAGCACCCGGCCCGCCACCAGCCGGGCGGTCAGCGCGGCGATGACGGTGCCGCCCGCGGTGATCGAAATCAGCAGCGCGAGGAGGCGGTTCAGCGGATCACTGAGGACGGACATCGGCATGGCGACCCGGACGACCATCTCCGCGTCCGGCAGCCTGGCCGTGTAGACGCGGTAGTGCACGCCCTCGAACTCCGTGTTCCGGAAGTACGGCTCGTGGGTGCCCTCCATGACCTGCTGGTCCGTGGCAGTGACGGGGAGGAAGTAGGGATGGGGGCCGGGAACGACCGGCGTCTCCAGCACTTGCAGCTTGGTCGAGCCGACGTCCACGGGCTTACCCGCGAAGAACGGCGGTTTCTGGCCCGTCACATCGGACTTCTTCTTGAAGTTCTTGAGCGTCTCCGGTGCCTGCTGGGCCGCGGCGACGAGGGTGGAGTCGTGCTCCTGCCCGAGTTTGGCCTTCAGCGACGGGTACAGCACGAGGGACGCCAGCACGAGGGCGGCCAGCACCGCCAGTCCGCCCGCCAGCGCGACGCGGTTGCGCAGGCTCACAGCGCTTCCTTCCGCAGGACGTAACCCAGGCCCCGCACCGTCTGGATCAGCCGCGGCTCGCCGGCGGCCTCCAGCTTCGCGCGGAGATAGCTGACGTACACCCACAGCGCGTTCGACGAGGGCCCGAAGTCGTAACCCCACACCGAGTCGAAGATCAGGGTGCGGCTCAGCACCCGCTCCGGGTTGCGCAGGAACAGCTCCAGCAGCGCGTACTCGGTGCGGGTCAGCTCCAGTCGCCGCTCGGCCCGGCGGGCGCGGCAGGCCGCCGTGTCGAGGGAGACGTCGTCGTACGAGAGCACCTCGCGGTCCGCGCCGCTGCGCCGGAGCAGGGCGCGCAGCCTGGCCCGTAGTTCGTCCAGCGCGAACGGCTTGACCAGATAGTCGTCGGCGCCCGCGTCGAGACCCACGACCCGGTCGGAGACCAGGTCGCGGGCCGTGAGCATGAGGATCGGCACGGCGTCGCCGCGGCCGCGCAGGCGTCGGCAGACCTCGAGGCCGTTCGGCTCGGGCATCAGGATGTCGAGCACCACCGCGTCCGGCCGGACGCGGCCCAGCTCCTCCAGGGCGGCGGCGCCGTCGGGGGCGACGGTCACCTCGTATCCGTCCCGGGTCAGGGCGTGCGCCAGCGAGCGGCGCACGGCCTCGTCGTCGTCGACCACCAGTACCCGCATGCCCACAGCGTGCCTCAGGACGTGTAGGGCGCAGGTGAACCCGACTTCTCGTCCGTGGGGCCCGGCTTCTCCTCGCCCTTCGTGCCCGGTTTCGCTTCCTCCTTGCCGTCGCCCGCCAGGCGTATCTTGACCGCCCTGAGCGCGTCCTCGAGCCGCTCCGGGGTGATGCCGAGGCCGCGGGCGATCGCCGCGAACTCCGGGCTGTCCGGGTCGACTCCGTGGTCGCGGCCCAGCCGGTCCAGGGCGTGCATGGTGGCGGTGGCCTGTGCGCGCGTGATGTCGAGTTCCTCCGCCAGGGCCTGGATGAAACGGGCCGGGGTGATCTGCGGGCCGGCCTTGCCCTTCTTGTCGCCCTTCTTGCCCTTTCCGGCCTTGTCGCCCTTGCCGTCCTCGGGTCCGGACGCGCCGAACACCTCGCTCAGCAGGTCGGCGGCCTTCGCTTCGGAGATGCCCAGTTCGCGGGCGACCAGGGTGAGGAGCGCCGGGTCCTTCCGGTCGCCGCCGTTCTCCCCGAGCGCCTGCTTGACCTGGATCAGGACCTGTTCCAGCGCCTCCACGGAGACGCCGTAGCGCTGGGCCAGGCCGGCCAGCCAGTCGGACTCCTTGCCCGTCCCGTCCTTGTCCGCCGCGGTGGTCGCTCCCGGCTTCGCCGAGTTCCCCGTCGCGCTGGCCTGTACGGCACCGCTCATGCCCATGGCGATGGCGACGACCAGCCCCGCGGCGGCCGCCCCCCGTATCCGTCGTGCGTGTCGCATCGGCTTCCCTTCCCTGGGACCGGTGGTGTCCGGCCCGTCCGGGAATCAGCAGACCAAGCGCACTTCTGGCGGAGTCTCGGCGTTGTTTAGAACTCCCTTAGAGACAGTCGGCTGTGGTGTCCGGGCTTCGCGAGCCCGGGTGATGTGATCCGTCGATGGGCGCATATCGTGCGGGCATGGCAGTCATGGAGGTTCGCAACGACAGCAAGGGCTGGCTCATCCTGTGGCTGGAGCCGCTGGGTGAGGACCGCTGGCTGGAGCCGGGAGAGACCTTTCGGATCCGGTCCAATTACGACGGCGACGAACTGGCCTTCTCGGTCACGTGCTGGGTGGACGAGGAGGACCGGGCCGCCGGGATCGAGAACGTCGCGGTCTGGATCGAGGCCGGCGACTGCGACGCGCAGGTGACCGATCGCGCCGGGAACGTCGTCGAGTGCGGCCATCACCGGCCGGTAGAGGTCGACAGGAAGTGGACCGCCGTTGCCGCTGAGATTCGGAGTCGGGCCCGGGGTTAGGCCCGGCCGCAGGCCATGAGCGCCGTGTGAGGAAGTGCGAGAGTGCCGTCCGGGCTTGCGAACTCCGTGCTCAGGGCGTCGAAGTGGCGTTTGATCTCCGCGATCACCGCAGGGGGCTGGCTCGTCACGATCTGACCAATCGTTGCCACCCCGGCGGCGGGGCCGCTCCACCACTCCTCGGGAGTCGTCCGGTGCTCCCAGTGAAGCGTCCGGCAGTCGACGGCCGCCAGGCCCGCGTCGTCCAGCAGCGTGGCAAGGCCCTGCTCGGTGCGCGGGAAGTCGTCCTCCGGGGCGAGTGCGGCGAGGTCATCGGGGCGGGTGGCACCCGCCGCGTGGACGGCGCGGGCGAGCAGTGCCTGTCCGGCGGCCGGCGGTACGGGCCAGATCGTCACCGCGATCCGCCCGCCCGGGCGGGTCACCCGGCGCAGCTCCGTCAGGGCCTCCCGGGGTCGTCCGACATGGTTGAGGACGAAATTGGCCACCACGGCGTCGAATTCGTCGTCGGCGAAGGGGAGGCCGGGCAGGCCCGCCAGGCGTACGTCGGCGGTCGGCGCGGACCGCCTGGCGAGCGCGACCATGCCGGGTTCGGTGTCGACGGCCGTCACCTTCGCGCCTCGGTCGCAGGCCGCCGCCGCGACGGCGCCGGTGCCTGTCCCCACGTCGAGGACCGTGGTTCCGTCCCGGACCTTGGCGGCGTCCAGCAGCTGGGGCACCGTATGCGCGCAGAGCTTGGCGAAGCCGGCCGCGTAGGCGTCGGCGCGCCCCGCCCACTTCCGACGTTCGGACTCGTCAAACGCCGTGACCGCCATGCGGCCCCCTCTCGTGCCGGAGCCGCGGAGATCGCGCCGCGGCAGGCCCTGACGTTAGCCCATGCCGCGCAGCGGCCGGGCAGGCGGTCAGGGGACGGCCTCCAGCCCTGTCGTCCCCGACAGCAGTGCGTGCCCGAGCGGTGTGAGGGTGTGCAGCATCGTGTTGCCGTGGCGGGCGGAGATCACCAGGCCCGCCTCCCGCAGGACGGCGGCGTGCTGGCTGGCCGAGGCCGGGCCCGCGCCGATGCGGCGGGCCAGTTCGGTGGTGCTGCAGGTGTCGGCCAGGTGGCGCAGGCAGCTCGCCCGGCGTCGTCCGAGCAGGCTGACCAGCGGGTCGACGCTGCCGGCGGCGGGCGGGGACGACCACTGCGGTCCGCGGTCGACGGGATACACCACGACGGGAGGCAGGCCGGGATCGATGAAGGTGACGGGTTTGCGCCAGCAGAAGACGGACGGGATGAGCAGCAGTCCGCGGCCGCCGAGGTGGACCTCCCGGTTGTCGGGGTAGTCCGCCTCCAGGACGGGGTCCCGCCACCGCAGCGTCGGTGCGAGGCCGGCCAGCAGGCCGGCGACGCCCCCGCCGAGGACGTCGCGGGCGCGTCGCGCCAGGTCGGCGTCGACCAGCGCGCGGACGCGGTCCGTGTGCGGGCCGACGAGGGCGGCGTGGCAGGCCCGCAGCGCCGTGCCGAGTGCCGTCAGGGCGGCGGGCTCGCCGTCTGCCAGGCGCCGTAGCCCGGGTGAGCTTGCCGGCAGGCAGGCGAGGTCCGCCCGGAGCCCGGCCTTGGGGGTGCTCAGCACCATGTCGATGCCCGCCTCCAGCTTCGCGGCGGATGCCGACGCCGCCGCCGGGGTGAGGAAGTCGGGGAAGTCGCCGACGGGCGGGGCCAGCGTGCGCAGCAGTCGCGGCTGCCAGGGTGGGAGGCCCGCCAGCCGCTTCCGGGCCTCCGCCCGCCATGCGTCGAAGACCACCCGGCCGTCGCGGTTGCCGAGGAGATTGGCCGCCAGGATCAGGTCCCACAGCGGGTCCGGTCTGGTGCTGACGTGGGTGCGCATGACGTCCGCGGCGGTGAAATGGAATCTCAGCACGGGTCCCCCTCCCGAGCCCGTCACCACGGCACCGCACGGAACCCCGGCCTCCGGCCGGGGTGGTGCGTCCGTGCGGTTCCACAGCGAGCCCACACCTCCCACGCGTCCGTGGGGAGGTGTGGTTCCCGGTCGTGGCCGATTCACCGCCGCGTTCGGGGGTGCGGTGTCGCCCTCGGGCGGGGCCCGGCGGTACCGGGGCCGTGCGTGCGTCTCAGCAGGTCGCGGAGGTGTAGGAGGCCTTGTGCCAGACGCCGTTCAGCTGGAACTGGTAGATGCCGTTGACCCGGCGCAGGTGCAGGAGGTTGGGGTAGCCGGCGTAGGTGATGTCCCGGTTGTTGCCGTCGTCGTTGAGATAGCCGCCGTGGTAGCCCCAGGTCAGCGGGCCCGCGCTGCCGTCGTCGTCGAGTGCGCCCTGCCCGATGGCCCGCTGCCAGGAGGCGGTGGCGTAGGCGGTGTTGGGGCCGAAGTCGCAGTCCACGTCGGACAGGTCGAAGCGAGTTCCGTTCTGCTCGATGGCTCCGTCGGCCCACAGGACGAGCTGCCACAGGCCGGTGGCGTTGCTGATCCTGTGGGAGTTCTGGTCGACCACGCCCTCGTCGTTCCAGTCGTCCCACAGGTACTGGCCCCAGCCGCCGCCGTAGACGTATCCCTGGGACGTCGACGCGGCGGCCGTCGGTGCGGTGGCCAGGCCGGTGCCGAGTAGCAGCGCGGCCGCGGACGCGAAAACAGCAGCTTTGGTCTTGAGTCGCAACGTTCGCTCCCTCTCGATGCGTACACCTTCCGCCCGATGCTCACAGGCGCTGATCTGCCACGCCATGAGTTTCAAGAGCAGCGAAACCTCGCACGTGGGAGCTCTGCCGATCAGGGGGTGGAGGCGACCGCACGGTGGGCGTATTGCACGTCGTATCGGATCTTAACGATTCAACTCCCCCATGAGCAGACTCTGTCCACTCTCTTGACGCCCCATCACCACCGCCGTACGTTCCCGCCGACAACTCTAAATCGTTTCATTTACCCGGAAGGGCGGCCCCGATGCGACGCAGCCCCAGCGCGGTTCTCAGACCCCTGTCCGCCGTAGTCTCAGCCCTCGCACTGCTGCTCCTCTCCCCCGCCCCCGAGGCCCACGCCGCCGCACCCACCGTGTGGGTGCAGAGCGCCGCCGACCGGGCGTTCAGCTCCTCCGTCCGCCCGTCGGGCGCGTCCGGCGCCGTCGCCCTGCGCGCCGCCCGAGGCGAGATGGAGGCCGCGCAGATCCTCGTACGGCCCACCGAGAACGTCACCGGCGTCCAGGTCACCGCCGGCGCCCTGACCGGGCCCGGCGGCGCCACCCTCCCCGTCACCGTGCGGCGTGAGTACAACCACCCGCACATCTCGAAGATCGGCGTCTACCAGAACCCGCCCGACGGCGGCACCGCGTACTACGACGCGCTCGTGGAGAACACCCCGCAGTCGCTCGGCGCCAACACCACGCTGGCGTACCACTACAGCGTCCGCACGGCCCCCGGCCAGACGCCCGGTACGTACACGGGGACCGCCGTGGTGAAGTCGAGCGGCGGCGACACCACCGTGCCCGTCAGCGTCACCGTCTACAACGTGACGCTGCCGGCGGCCGACCAGTCCACGTTCAGGATGAACAACTGGTTCACCTCCGCGGGCTGGGACTACAACGGCACGATCCGGTCCATCCCCGCGCAGTACGGCGTCCAGATGTACGACGCCAACTGGTGGAAGGTCATCACGAACATGGCCGCCAACCACGCCCGGCACCGCAACAACGTCATCTTCGCGGACTTCCAGGCGCTGCTGATGCCCGACTCCACGGTCGACGCGAACGGCACCTACACCTTCGGCTGGGCCACCTTCGACCGCTTCGTGCAGACCTTCGTCGACGCGGGCGCGATGCAGTACCTCTACACCCCGCACCTGCTCGAGCCGCAGTCCGGCGACGTCATCAAGATGGACATGATGAAGCAGGTCGGCGGGACCATGCAGCGCGTCCTCGCCGACCCGGACACCGCCGAGACCAACGCCTACCTCGACCAGCTCTTCCCCGCCCTGAAGGCGCACCTCGACGCCAAGGGCTGGACCGACCAGTTCTACATGAGCGCCCTCGACGAGCCGTCCACCACCAACCAGGTCAACGCCGCCAAGTGGCTGTACGCCAAGTACCGCCAGTCCTTCCCCGCGCCGCTGACCAACGAGGCCCATCTGGCCGTACTCCCGCAGCTGGAGCAGGACCTCACGACGGCCACCCCCTACACCGGCCTGTACGACGACAACGTGGGCTACTACCAGCGCCGCCGGCTCAGCGGCGCGGACCTGTGGCTCTACAACTGCATCGTCCCGCAGAACGAGCGGATGAACCGCTTCATCAGCTACCACCTGGCCTCCACGCGCCTCACCCCGTGGCTCACCTGGAAGATCGGCGGCACCGGCTATCTGCACTGGGGCTGGAACTTCTGGTGGGACTTCAGCGACCTCAACCGCCCCTCCGACACCTTCGACGACTGGCAGACCGGCGACAACTGGCTCGTACGGCCCAACAAGCCCGCGTACGACGTCTACGACAGCGTCCGCAGCGAGACGCAGCTCGACGGACTGGAGGACGTGGAGCTGCTGAACCTGCTGAAGCAGACCAAGCCCGTCACCGCCGCGGCGATCGCGAACACGCTGATCACGGACTCGGTGACGTACGAGCACTCGGGCACGGAGGTCGACAGCCGGCACCGCCAGATCCTCGACGCCCTCGCCTCCCCCGCCCCCGACCTCGCCTTCCCGTACGCGGACGACTTCGCGAGCGGCGAGACGTCGTGGCGGCACCGCTCCGGCACCTGGTCGGTGAGCGCCGGCGAGTACGCCCAGACGGACACCGCGAACTGGGGTGAGACCGCGGCGCTGGAGGGCCGCGCGTACGGCGACGTGGTCGCCTCCGCCGATCTGCGGATCACCGGCGTGAACGCCAACGGCGGCAACACCAACTGGGCCGGGGTGATGCTGCGCAACCTCAACGGCACGGACATGGACAGCGGTTATCTGATCGCCCAGCGCAACAACGGCGAGGTCTTCGTCTACCGCAGCGGCACCACGCTCGCCTCCGCGACCGTGCCCGGCTACTCCCCCGGCGGATGGAACAACCTGCGCGTCGCCGCCCGCGGCAGCACGATCACCGTCTTCAGCGGCGCCAGGAAGGTCCTGACGGTCACCGACAGCGCGTACAAGGCCGGCGGCTTCGCCCTGGTCACCGGCGGGGCGGGCGCCCGTTTCGACAACGTCCGCATCAACCCCGAGGTCAACCCCGCCGAGGCGCGCACCGTGACGGCCTCCAGTTCGTACGAGGCCGACGGCTGGTCCACGGCCGGGGCGACGGACGGGCAGCGGACGGGGCTCGGGTGGAGCAGTTCGACGGCAGCCATGGGCTCGGACCACACCGAGTGGCTCCAGGTGGATCTGGGCGCGTCCCGGCGGCTGGACCGGATCGACCTGTATCCCCGCTCGGACGGCACGAACGCCGGGCAGGGCTTCCCGGTCGACTTCCGCATCGAGGTGTCGGCGGACGGCTCGTCCTGGACGACGGTGGCGAACCGGACCGGCTACCCGCGGCCGTCCGCGACCGCGCAGACCTTCCCCTTCGCCCCGGTGAACGCCCGCCATGTGCGGGTCACCGGCACCCATCTGAGCACGGACCAGTTCGGGCACTACCACATGCAACTGGCCGAGCTGGAGGCGCTGGGCGGCAACCTGGCCTCCGGACGGGCGGTGACGGCGTCCTCGTCGGTGGAGTACCAGAACGAGGGCTGGCTGCGTAAGAACCTCACCGACGGGGCGCGCTCCGCGCTGTGGTACTCGATGGGCTGGAGCAGCAACCCGGGCGCCGCCGCCCGTACGGAGTGGGCGTCCGTGGACCTCGGCGGCCCGACCCGCTTCACGCAGGTCGACCTCTACGCCCGTACGGACGGGGAGAACACCGGCGGCGGCTTCCCGCTGGACTTCCGCGTCGAGGTGTCGTCGGACGGCTCGGCGTGGACGACGGTGGCGAGCCGCACGGGCTATCCCCGCCCCGACGCGGGCCCGCAGACGTTCACCTTCGCCGCCACGACGGCCCGGTATGTGCGGGTCACCGGGACGGCGATGCGGGAGGATCCGTTCCACATGCAGCTGTCCGAAGTGGAGGTCCGGCAGGCATAGCAGGCCCGGGAGCTTCACCTCTTCGGGCCAATCCGCCGCGCACGTCGCCTCCCCGGCCCCCAGGCTGGGTCCATCCAGAGCCAGGGAGGCGACGCGATGAGCGGCGGAGGGTGGACGGTGCTGGCCGTGTCCGCGGTCAGCGCCGCCTACGCCCTCGGGTCGCGGCGGCTGGCGTCCACGCCCGTGTCCTCGGCGATCGTGTTCACGGGCTGCGGTGTCCTGATCGGCCCCGTCGGACTCGACCTGGTGAGCCTGACGACGGACGCCGAACCGATCGTGGCCCTGCTGGAGACCGCCCTCACCCTGGTGCTGTTCACCGACGCCGTGACCGTCCGGCGCCGCGATCTGACGGTCGGCGGTTTCCTGCCCCGCCGGCTGCTGGGCATCGGGCTCCTGCTCAGCATCGCGGCCGGCTGGCTGCTGGCCTGGCCGCTGCTGCCCGGCCTCACCCTGTGGGAGCTCGCCCTGGTCGGCGTCATCCTCGCCCCCACGGACGCCGCGCTGGGAAAGAGCGCCATGTCCGATCCCCGCGTCCCCCCGCTCGTCCGCCAGGGCTTGAACGTGGAGAGCGGCATCAACGACGGCATGGTCCTGCCCTTCTTCGTCGTCGTCCTCGCCGCCATCCCCCACACCAGCTACGCCGCCGAGGGCGTGGCCGGCACGTTCCTGCGCGCGCTGCTCCTCAGCACCGCGCTGGGCCTGGCCGTCGGCGGGCTCGGCGGGCGACTCCTGCAGGCCGCGCGCGCACGGGGCTGGGTCACCACCGAATGGCGCCAGGTGTACGTACTGGCCGTCGCCGCCGCCTCGTACACCCTGGCCGACCTCCTGGAGGGCAGCGGGTTCATCGCCGCCTGGGTCGCCGGCTTCGCCTTCGGGCACGCCCTGCGCCGCCGCCCCGCCGGCGAGGGCCGCGACGACACCGCCGCGTTCGCGGAGAACCTGGGCGGCCTGCTGGCCTCGATCAGCCTGATGCTCTTCGGCGCGGTGCTGCTCGGGCCGGCGCTGCAGCACCTGAGCTGGCGGATCGTCGTGTACGCACTGCTCAGCCTGACCGTCGTCCGGCTGGTCCCGGTCGGGCTCTCACTCCTGGGCAGCGGGCTGCGCGCACCGACGGTGGCGTACATCGGCTGGTTCGGCCCGCGCGGGCTCGCCTCCGTCGTCCTCGGGCTGCTGGCCGCGCAGGAACACGTCCCCGGGATGGAGCTGGTCGGACGCACGGTGGCGGTGACGGTCGCCCTGAGCGTCCTGCTGCACGGCGTGTCCGCGTCGCCGCTCGCGGCACGGTACGGGCGGTGGTACCGGCGCGCGGCTGAGGGCGGTACGGCGGAGCTGAGGGAGGCGGCGGCGGTGCCGGAGATGGGGCGGGGGCGGCTGGGGGTGCCTGGCGAGTAGCCGGCGCTCAGGACAGGGCCAGCACGCAGAACTCGTGCCCGTCCGGGTCCGTCAGGCACGTCCACGGCGCATCGCCCTGGCCGACGTCGAGGTCGGCGGCGCCGAGGGCCCGAAGGCGGCCGACCTCCGCCGCCCTGTCGTCGTCCGGGTAGGGCAGCAGGTCGAGATGGACGCGGTCCGGGACGGTCTTCACGTCCGGGGTGCGGAGGAACTCCAGATACGGACCGGTGTCCCCGGCCGAGCGCAGCGCCGCCTGGTCGTCGGTCACCTCGCGCAGCGTCCAGTCCAACGCCTCGCCCCAGAAGCCGGCCATGGCCCGCGGATCCGAGCAGTCGACGACCACCGCGGCGATCGGACCGGTGTCCCGGTAACGTTCCCGCGGCTCCAGGACGCAGAACTCGTTGCCCTCGGGGTCGGCGAGAACCGTCCACGGCGCGTCCCCCTGGCCCACGTCGGCGGGCGTGGCGCCGAGATCCCGCAGCCGTGCGACCAGCTCCGCCTGGTGGGCCACGGAGGTGGTGGCGAGGTCCAGATGGGTGCGGTTCTTCGTGGCCGACTTGGCTTCCGGAACGGGAACGAAGTCGATGCCGACGGCGACCGGATGCGGCCAGACGAGCCCACCGGCGGGCCCGACGTACGTGGTCACACCGGGGTGATACGCGGTCCAGCCGAGCGCCTCCGCCCAGAACGCACCGACCCTCGCAGGGTCGATCGCCTTGATGTTCACCTGAACGGGACGCAGTGCCATACCGGTGATCCTAAGGGCGTGCAGGGTGTGCCCGGGGCGGCGGCTCGGGGCCGGTGCGCAGGCGGGGGTGGCGCGCCGCGTTTTAGATTGGGCCCGGGGGCCGACGACGACCTGGGATGCGGTGGCTGGTGGACCTCGAGAGCGTGGTGCGGGAGCTGTACAGCCTGCCGCCCGATCAGTTCGTGGCCGTGCGCACCGAGCGCGCCGCTGCGGCTCGTAAGGCCAAGGAACCCGCCCTGGCCAAGGAGATCGGTGGCTTGCGCCGGCCGACGCTGGCGGCCTGGGCGTCCAACCTGCTGGTCCACTCCGCGCCCCGCGAGGTGGAGGGGCTGCTGGCGCTCGGGGCCGGACTGCGTCAGGCCCAGCAGCAGCTCGCCGGGGACCGGCTGCGGGAGCTGACGCGGCAACGCAACGCCCTCGTCGCCCAGCTGGCACGCCAGGCCGGCACGCTGGCCGCCGAGGCCGGGCAGCGGATCAGTGCGGACGCCCTGAGCGAGGTGGAGAGCACCCTGCACGCCGTGCTCGCCGACGAGACCGCCGCGGCGCAATGGGCGAGCGGTCGGCTGGTCAAACCCCTGTCGGCAAGCACCGGCTTCCCCGGTACGGCCCCTGCACACAACCAGCACATCGAGCCCCCGCCTGCCGCGCGGCCACGACCGGCCGCCGACCTCATGCGGGCCCGCACCGCGGCAGCAGAGGCGGAGCTGGCGGTCCGGGAGGCGGCGGCCGAGCTTGAGCAGGCCGCGGCGGACCGCGAGCAGTGTGCGGCGCGGGTACGGGAGGCGGACGCCCGCGAGAAGGAGTTGGCCGGGGAACTGGAAGCCGTGCGGGCCCAGGGGGCCGATGCACGGACGGCCCTGGGCGAGGCAGAGCATCGCGAGGACGCCGCGGTCCGTACGGCGGAGCAGGCCCGCTCGGCGGCGCAGGAGGCGGTCGACGAGGTCGCGCGGTTGGAGTCGGAGTCGTCCGAGTAGCGGTGCCGCGCCGCCCGCGGCCGCGGCGTCCCCTTGCTGCCGGTCGATTGTCAGTGCCGGCTGCGATGCTTCGACTGCCGATGAAGGAGGGGATCGTGCCCAAGTCGTACACGACGATGTGGCCGCAGGACGTGTGCAAACGGCTCCGCAGGGGCGGGTATGAAGGCCGGGTTCTGGAAGTGCTGTTCGGCGGGCCGCACCATGGCATGCCGCGCTTCGGCAAAGCGGTGAAGCCGGGCGACGTGGTGTATCCGGTCAGCCTGATACGCGGGAACCTGCACGTCATAGGACGTGTAGAGGTAGTCCGGGTCGCCGAGTACGACGACTACCCGGCCGGGTCGCGAACGCCGGGGCTGGACGATGAGGAGTTCGCCACGATCCAGCGCTGGCCGGAGCTGGTGTTCAACTGCGTCAGCGAGGCCCTGATCGGTCGGAACGGAACGCCGATCAACCTCGGCAGCACCCTCCCCGCCGACGCCCTGACCCGAATGACGTACCTCTACCGCCGCGGTGGCGAGCGCCCGCTGCGGCATGTCGTCGACGGGCGGCTCACCCACTACGAAGGCATACGCGGCGTGTACGAACTCACGCCTGCCTCTGCCGACGACCTCCGCCGAGCAGTCGAATCCCCGCAGCCCACGCCGGCCGGCGCCGGCACGCCATAGCACCCGGCCGTCGGCGCCTCAGCTGCCCGTGGCCTGCCACTCCCGCGCCAGGACCGACCAGACCTCCGCGTCGTGGCGGACGCCGCGGTAGAGGTAGGTTTCGCGCAGGACGCCCTCGCGGGTCATGCCGAGGCGCTCGGCCACCTTGGTACTGGCCGTGTTCTTCGGCGACGCCAGCCACTGCACACGGTGGATGCCGCGCTCGTTGATCGCCCAGTCGATGATCGCCCGCGTCGCGCGTCCGACCAGGCCCCGGCCGGTGGCGGCGGGCTCCAGCCAGCAGCCGACCTCGCACGTACCGGCGGCGGCGTCGAACCGCGGGAAGGAGACGCCGCCGACGAGCGTGCCGTCGAGCCAGATCCCGTACAGCCGGCCGGTGTCGGAGGCGGCCTTCTCGGCGTAACCCTGGAGATAGCCGCGAGCGGAGTCCAGGTCCGTGGCGAGGTCGGGCAGCTCCATGTGCTCACCGATGAACTCCCGGCCGCGATCCATGTGCGCGAGGAACTCCTCGGCCCACCACGGCTCCAGCAGCCGCAGCTCGGCCCCGTCCCCCAGAGAATGCGCGAACATAACCATCCCTCGCAGTGCGCTCGTCCAACTTCTCGATCTTCGCACGCGCGTCCGCGTGCCGCGTGGGCGCAGGTGGCAGTATCGCTCCTGGCCAGTCATGGAGGGAGATGCCGGTGGTCCAGCAGGACGGGGTGATACGGGCCCTGCTCACAGCGATGGCGACCCTCCAGGATCTCGTCGCCATCGGACATGACTCGCACATGGCGTTGAGCACCCTGGAGGAGATTTCCTACGAGCTCGGCAGGATGGATGCGGATGAGCGCCGGCACTTCATCGACGGGCTGGAGCGCGTGGCCGCGCAGGAGCCGGAACGGGCCGAATGGATTCGGAGTGTCCGACGGGCGCTGGGTCTGGATGACCCACGGGCGCTGGGTCTGGATGACCCACGGGCGCTGGGTCTGGATGACCCACGGGCGCCGGGCCTCGCTGACTGAGGCCTGAGGCCGGGGTCACGCCGCTTCGGGGACGGCGCGTCTCACCCCGCCCCGCACCCGCACGACTCCCGGTAGGCGATCTGCGGCTGCAGGCGTATCGACCGTGGGCTCGACGTCAGTTCGCCGTTCATGCGGCTCAGCAGGAGCGTCATCGCCGTGCTGCCGATCTCGTACGCCGGCTGGGTCACCGCCGTGATGCCGGGGCGGAACAGGTGCATGTACGGGAAGCCGTCGAAGGCCGCGAAGGCGACGTCGCGGGGGATGTCCAGGGACAGGGAGTGCAGCGCCTCCACCGTTCCCACCGCCGACTCCGTGCTCACCGCCACCACCGCCGTGGGACGGTCCGGGGACGCGAACAGGTCGCCCACGCGCGCGCGGGTGCCCGCCGCGAGGCCGCTGCCCCACAGGATCAGGGCGTCGTCGGCGGGGATGTCCGCCGCCGCGAGCGCGTCGGCGTAGCCCCTGGCCCGTTCCTCTATGGTCGGCACCGACCTGTCGCCGGCCGCCAGCGCGATACGGCGGTGGCCGTGGCCGACGAGGTGGGCCACGAGGTCGCGCATGGGCGCCGTGTTCTCCACTCCGACCTGGTCGGCGCCGATCGCGCCCAGGCGGTCCATGACCACCAGGGGGATGCCGTGGGCGCGGATCGCCTCCAGGCCCGCGCGGTCCGAGCCGCCGACCGGGGCGACGACCAGGCCGTCCACCTTGCGCTCGGAGAGGACCTGCAGGGCGCGGCGCTCCAGCTCCGGATCCTCCCCCGAGTTGGCGAGCAGCAGGGTGTAGCCCGCGGCCGTCGCCTCGCGCTCCACGCCGCGGATCATCTCGGCGAACGCGGGCTGGGCGACGTCGGAGACGATCAGCCCGATCGAGTCCGTACGCGACCGGCGCAGGGCCCGCGCGACACCGTCCCTGCGGTAGCCCGTGGCGCGGATGGCCTCCTCGACCTTCTCCCGGGTGCGCCGGCTGACCGGGCGCGTCGCGTTGACGACGTGCGAGACGGTCGAGGTCGAGACTCCTGCCAGCCGTGCGACGTCGACGATCGTCGCCACCGTTCGCTCACCCCCGGGTCGAAAACTGATCGAAACGTTTGCCTGGATCGTGGCACGGGGTCAACAGGCTGTCAATGGACGTGAACTGAGCATCTGAGCTGGGCATCTGAGCTGACCCGGCAGGGCAGTTCAGGCGTGACGTCTTGACACCGCGGATGTTACGAGTACTTTTCATCGAAACGTTTGCCACCCAGCCGTGGCACCGGGCTCCACCCTTCCCCCCACCACTCCCGCACCTGAGAAACCAGCCGAGCGGAAGGCCCGACGCAATGTCAACGATGAATTCAACAATACGCAGGTCAAGGCGTCTTAGCAGACACCGGACGATCGGAATTGCGGCCGTCGGAGCGCTCGCCGTTCTCGCCGCCACCGGGTGCGGATCGGCCACGAGGACACCGGGAGCGCAGGGCAAGGGAGTCATCACGCTGTCGATGCAGAACCCCAACGTCAAGGACCAGGACCCGGCGACGTACGAGCTCGTCCAGGCGTTCAACAAGGCCCATCCGGACCTGAAGATCAACCTGGTGGGACAGCCCGTCGAACAGCACCAGCAGCAGATGACCATCGCCGCCCAGAGCGACACCCTGCCCGAGATCTTCTGGATCTACGACTCGCTCGCCCGGAACATGGTGAAGGACGACAAGCTCCTCGATCTCACGCCGATCCTCGAGGAGAAGGGGCTGAAGGCGAAGTTCAAGCCCAGCATGACCGCCGCCTTCCGCTCCGGTGACCTGCAGTACGGGCTGCCCTACCAGGCCCTGGTGACCGGGTTCTACTACAACGAGGCGGTGCTGAAGGAGCACGGCGTCGCGCTGCCGGAGACCTTCGACGATCTCGTCGCGGCGGTGAAGAAGCTCAAGCAGGCAGGAGTCGTGCCGATCGCCAAGGGTGCCAACACCTCGGCGTTCAGCGTCTGGTCGTTCCTCACCATGCTCAGCCGCTTCGGCTTCGAGGACAAGGCGCAGGCCGGCAAGCTCCGCTACGACAACCCCGACTTCCTGCGGCTGTACGAGCACGTCGAGGAGCTGGCCGACGCCGGCGCCTTCCCGCCGAACATCTCCACCCAGACCTACGCGCAGGCCGTGGCCTCCTTCACCGCCGGCAAGGCGGCGTTCCTCGACTCCGGGGTCTGGGAGGCCGCGAAGATCCAGCAGAGCGGGGTCGGGAAGGACGTGAAGTTCTGGGCGGGGCCCGTCTTCGCCGACGGCGTGGGTGAGCAGAAGCTGGCCATGAACGCGCCCTCCGCGCCCTTCGTCGTCAGCGCGAAGGTCAAGGACGACGACAAGAAGTACCGGGCCGTGCGGGAGTTCCTCGGCTTCTACTACTCCGACGCGGGCCAGCAGATCCTCGCCGACAACGCGCAGCCGCCGGTCACCACGTACCAGCCGACCGTCGACACCGCCGCCGACACCGTCTTCGCCGCGGTCCTGCACGAGGCGTCCAGGCCCGGCTGGTCCAGCCCCTCCGCGCAGCCCGACCTGGTCGTCTCCGCCGCCACGGCCAGCGCGATGTACGACAGCCTCTACGGCGTGATGCAGAAGGCGCTCACGCCACGGGAGGCCGTGGAGCTCGTACAGCGCAGCATCAAGTAGCCCGGCCACAGGCAGGAACGAGCGCCATGAACTGGCTCACCACGCGCCGGCACTTCGCCCTGATGGTCACGCCGGCCCTCCTGATCTACACCGTCTTCCTCGTCTTCCCGATCTTCTACTCGCTCTACTACAGCTTCACCGACTTCGACGGCGTCTCCACGCCCCGGTTCACGGGCACCGAGAACTACCGGGCGATGGCGGACGACGGGTTCTTCTGGACCTCGATGGGCAACACCGGAATCATCCTGGGGATCGCCCTCGTCCTGCTGATCCCGCTCGCCTTCCTGCTGGCCGTGCTGCTCAGCGGGGACGTCAAGGGCAGTGCCGTGCTGCGGCCGCTGGTCTTCGCGCCGGCGATCGTCGCGCCCATCCTGGTCGGGCTGGTCTGGATCTTCATCCTCGATCCGGACATCGGTCTCCTCAACGGCTTCCTGCTGGCCGTCGGCGTACCGGCCCAGCCGAAGTGGATCGGAGGCACGGACCTCAGCCCCTACTCCATCGCCTTCGTCCATCTCTGGCAGCAGATCGGCTTCATCGTGACGATCTTCTACGCCGGAATCCGCATGCTCCCGCGCGAGGTGCTGGAGGCGAGCAGGCTGGACGGGGCCGGCCGGGTGCAGCAACTGCGCTACATCGTGGTGCCGATGCTGCGCGAGACCTTCGGCATCGTCACGGCGCTGGTCGTGACCGGGGTGTTCAAGGTCTTCGAGCTGGTCTACGCGCTGACCGGCGGCGGGCCCGCGCATCTCTCGGAGGTGCTGGTCAGCTACATGTACCACGTCACCTTCACCACCCAGCAGTACAGCTACGGCATGGCCCTGGGCGTCGTGGTCTTCGCGGTCGGCGCCGTGGCCTCCGGGCTCGCGCTGGCCGCGAACCGCAGGAAGGCGGCAGACAGGTGAGCGTCATGGAACAGACCCGGACCGCGCCCGCGGGCCGCGGGACTGCCCCGCGCGGTAGGGCCACGCCCCGGCGACCGCGCAGAGGGCGGATCATCGCCACGGCCGCCGCGTATCTGATCACCTTCGTGATCCTCTTCCCGCTGCTGTGGATCGTCCTGCTGTCCTTCCAGCCGAACGACGACATCCTCGGCCGGTCCTTCTCCTTCGCGGACATCAGCCTGGCCAACTACCGGCAGGCGACGCGGACGCTGAACCTCCTGGTGATGTACAAGAACACCCTGGTCCTGGCGTTCTTCTCGGTGACCGCCGGCCTCGTCGTGTCCTTCATGGCGGCGTTCGCGCTCACCCGGATGGTCTTCCGCGGCGGACGGCGGCGGGCGCAGAGCACCCTGCGCTACTACTTCCTCGCGGGGCTGGCCATCCCGGTGTATGTGCTGCTCTTCCCCGTCTACCGGATCGACATCGCGCTCGGGATCTTCGGTACGCATCTGGCGCTGATCCTGCCGTACATCGCGGTCACGATCCCCTTCAACATCCTGCTGCTCACGGGCTTCCTGCGGGAGTTCCCCGAGGAGGTGGAGCAGGCCGCCCTGCTCGACGGGGTGGGGTTGTGGGGGATGGCGTGGAAGGTGGTCTTCCCGCTGATGCGGCCGGTGCTCGCGACGCTCGCCATCCTCAATGTGATCTACGTCTGGAACGAGTTCCCGTTCGCGGTGACCCTGATCAACGATCCGACGCTGACCACGGTCTCGCTGGGCGTCTCGCAGTTCCAGGGCGTCTACGACGTCGACTACGGGGCCATGATGGCCTCCGCGACCCTCGTGCTCGTACCTCAGCTGGTCGTCTACGCGCTCTTCCAGCGCCAGGTCATCTCCGGGATGACCGCGGGCGCGGCGCGCTGAGCACGGCCGTCCGCGAGAGGCCGGGAGCCGCGTGCCCGGATCCCGGTCGCCGTCCGGGGCCGATCCGCCCAGTTCACGGCGTACACCGCCGACCACTCCTTCGTCGCCACCCCCTGAACGCCCCGTCGTCGCCGCCCCCTGGGCGGCACCGCGTGAGAAAGGCCCGTACATGCCCTCGCTCGACCACCTCACCCGGCCGCAGGCCGCCCGTACCGTCCGCGTCTCCAGCTGGGACCAGCGTGGCCGCAACCAGGACTACTGGACCACCCCCGCCCACTCCTCCCGTGTCCTGGCGGACATCGAGGGGCCGGGCCGGATCACCCATGTCTGGATGACCCAGTTCTGCCGGCGGGCCTTCGGGCCGGGGCTCATCGATCCGCTGGAGGCCGACACCGTCGCCCCGGTGATGGAGATCCACAACGCGCTCGGCGTGAACTGGGAGGAGCCCGACCCGGACTACTACCGCAAGGTCCTCATCAAGATCACCTGGGACGACGAGGACGAGCCCGCCGTCCTGGTCCCCCTCGGCGACTTCTTCGGCGTCGGGCACTGCATGCCCGCCAGCTACCAGTCGGCCTTGTTCACCGTGTCCGCCAAGCCGGAGGAGTCGCTGGTCTTCGGCGGCAGCGCGGCGCTCAACTGCTGGGCGCCGATGCCGTTCAACCGCCGGGCCCGGATCGAGATCGTCAACGAGAACGACCTGCCGCTGCAGCAGTACTTCTACATCGACTACGAGCTCTACCCCGAGGACCTGCCGGCGGACACCCTCTACTTCCACGCCCGCTGGAACCGCAGCAACCCCTGCGGCGGCTGGGCGCCCGACCTGCAGACCAACAGCCCTGAGGTGAACATCGCCGACCTCACCGGCGAGGACAACTACGTGATCCTCGACGTCGAGGGCCGCGGCCACTACGTCGGCTGCAACCTGTCCGTCCACCACCGCCAGGGCAGCTGGTGGGGCGAGGGCAACGACATGATCTGGATCGACGACGACTTCCGCGCCGACGGTACGACCGTCTTCCCGCCGTCGCTGCACGGCACGGGCACGGAGGACTACTTCAACCACGCATGGGGCATGCAGCGCAACGCGTACCTCTACCACGGGGCGATCCTGCACGAGGGCGACGTACCGGGATACGCGGTGAACTTCCGCCAGCACGTGGTGGACCCGGTCCGGTTCGAGGAGCGGATCCGAGTGTCCGTCGAGCACGGCCACGCCAACCACCTCAGCGACGACTGGGCGTCGACCGCCTACTGGTACCAGACCCTGCCCTCGCCGCCCGCCTCGATCGCGCCCGTCGCGGACCGGCTGCCGGTGCGCCCGCCCGCCGCGCCGCAGCCCGCGCCCACGCCGCGGTACGGGGAGGTGGCGGAGGAGATCGCCGGGATGCGGGCCCTGCACGAGGCCCGGTGGGCGCGGTACCAGGAGCGGCTGGCCGAGCGCACCCGGCAGCGCGGCGAGCGCTCGCTCGCCGAGTCGCAGGGCAACGTCCGGCACTCCGCGGACCTGCGCCGGCGCTACGACGCACGGACCGGGCGGCGGTGAATATGGCGCACCGCGACATCCACCTCCCCTCGGTCCACCTCCGCCCGCCCCGGGGCTGGGTCAACGACCCCAACGGGCTGGTCTTCCACGACGGCCGCTACCACGTCTTCTTCCAGCACAACCCGCACAGCGCCTGGCACGCCGCCATGCACTGGGGCCACTACGCCAGCACGGACCTCCTCCGCTGGGAGGAGCTGCCGATCGCCCTCTCCCCCACCCCCGGCGGGGACGACCGGGACGGGGTGTGGTCCGGCAATGCCGTCTCGTACGGCGGTGAGCTGATCGCGTTCTACTCGGCCCGGCGCGACGACCGCTGGTACCAGCCCGTCACGGCCGCCCGCTCCCGGGACGGCCGCACCTTCACCAAGGACCCCGGACTGCTGATCCCCGATCCGCCCGCGGGCCTGACCATGTTCCGCGACCCGTACGTCTGGCGGGACGGGGAGCGCTGGCGGATGCTTGTCGGCGCGGCGCTCGAGGACGGGCGGGGGGCCGCCGTGCAGTACAGCTCGGCGGACCTTCGCACCTGGACGTACCAGGGTGTCTTCCTCGCCCGCGCCCCCGAGCCGCTGCCCGGCGGCGCCGACACCGAGGAGGGGTGGGAGTGCGCCCAGTACGCACCCTTCGGCGACGGCCGCGGCGCGGTGCTGGTCTCCGCCTGGGATCCGGCGCGGGGCGCGCAGTGCACCGCCGCCTGGACCGGCCGCGAGGAGGGCGGCGTGTTCAGCGCGCGGCTCCCGGCGCAACGCCTCGACCACGGGCCCGACTTCTACGCCCCCGCACTGCTGCACGCCCCCGACGGGCGGCTGCTGATGTGGGCGTGGAGCTGGGAGGCACGCGACGAGGCGTACGTCGGAGCGCCCAGCGCCTGGACCGACGCCGTGGGCTGGGCGGGGATGCTGACCCTGCCGCGCGAGCTGAGCCTCGGCGCGGACGGACGGCTGCGTCAGCAGCCGGCGCGTGAGCTGAAGGCGCTGCGCGGACCGGAGCGGATCCGGACCGCGGGCAGCGGCACCACGGAGCTGGGCGCCGTCGGGCGGGCCGCCGAGCTCGCCGTACACCTCGACGGGGACGCCGGGCTGCGGGTGGTGACCTCGGCGGACGGCACGGAGTATCTGGAGGTGCGCCGGGATCCGGTGACCGGCGAGGTGGTCGTCGACCGCACGCACGCCTCCCTCGACGCCCGGGCCAAGCGAGGCGCCTGGCGGATGCCGGGCGGCTCCGGCGAGCTGCGGGTGCTGCTGGACCACTCCGTCGCCGAGGTGTTCACCGTCGACGGGGAGGCGCTGACGGTGCGCTTCTATCCGGTGGGCGGTGACGGGTGGCGGATCCGGACCACGGGGTCGGGGGCGTACGAGGTCGAGGCCTGGGATCTGGGCTGACCCTCGCCATGCTTTCCACCGGATCACTCGCGCGAGACCGCCAGATCGCGCAGTCTCCGCCAGTCCAGTCGCGCACGCAGCCGCGGTACGCCGGGTCGGTGCCGGGGAACGCGGACGCGCAGCGCCCGAGGAACGATCACGCATCGCACGGGGGTCGGGAAGGAGAGCGCCTCGCCGTCGACGCCGACGCCCACCTCGGGCTGGTCGGCGTCGACGGTGACCTCGCGCGCGGTCAGCGACGTGAGCCCGGATGACCGTGTGCCGCGGAGCAGTTCGGCTGCCTGGACCGCGTTGTCGACGTTGATGCTCACCACGCCGAGAACACCCGTGTCGAGCCGCTGCCGACGGCCGAGGCCGGCTCTGTCCCCCGGGCGGTACGGGTTGTTGCTCACCAGCACGGCCTGGGGGGCGTCGATGGTCGCCGCCGCACCGTGCAAGGTCAGACGGGGGCCGGCGTGATGGGTCAGGACGTCCGGCAGCGTCCGCAGGATGGTGCGGATCTTGCCGTCCCGGTAGTCGGGGCTCTGCACCACCTGCGCATAGGCGCCGAACGACACGTTGTTGACGAAGGTGCGCTCCGCGATGCGGCCGAGGTCGACGCGCAGTTCGACGCCGTCGGTGAGTGCGTCCAGGCACGTGGACGGGTCCTCGCGGTCGAGTCCGAGGTCGAGGGCGAAGTGGTTCCGCGTTCCGGCGGAGATCACCAGGAAGGGGATGTCGTGGTCCGCGGCCACACCGGCGACGAGGGCCTGCGTGCCGTCCCCGCCGGCGACGCCGAGCAGGTCCGCGCCGCTCTCCACGGCGTCCCGCGCGAGTTCGGCGACGTCCTGGGGGTGTTCGGGGTCGAGGAGCATGACCTTCGCGCCCAGTGTTTCGGCCTTCTCCTTCAGCGCGAACCGTCCGACCTTGCCGCCACCCGAGCGCGGGTTCATGATCAGGAAGGGATGCCTGGGCGGAGGGGCCCGGTATTCGGCCGGGGCAGGTCCCGAGCCCTCGGCAAGCGCCGCCAGGCCGGCGAAGCACACCACGGCGCCCAGCACGAGCATGACCAGCACCAGCCAGAACAGGCCCACGGCGACGAAGATCCCGATCACTGCGGCCTGCGCCGCGGCCGCCAGGGCGACCGCAAGCACCCGGATGGGACCTCTGTGGCTGAGCGCCCACCACGCGCCGGCCGCGCCGATCGCGAGCCCGGACAGCCCGACGGCGAACAGCGCCAGGCTCTTGAACCCAGCGACCGCCAGGGGCAGCACGACGGCCGCGAGTGCCGCGCCGATCGCCAGCCGGGCCTCCCAGCGCCGCACCCGACCGCGCTGCCGCCCGGCATCCCCGCTCATGAGAGGGCTCCCGCCCGTTGCGCGTCCCTGCCCTCCCGGCCCTCCCCGCCGACGGAGAGATGAGCGCGAGCCCCGGCGCCCTCACGAGGGCATGGAGGTTGACTCTGCAGCATGGTCCACCTGACATGTTCTCCGGCAAACGGACGACCCGTCGGCGACTGACGTGGGGCTCCGCTCATCATCAGCCACCGGCAGGCCCTGCCGCCGGCAGCGACATTCCGTCCGGGCACTCGGACGGCGCACAGAATGGCGCGGCACCGACAGCCGGGCTCACGTGTCGCGCCGCCGGTCGCCGTCGGTCCGCCCCACCGCGAGCCGTGCCCGTCTCCCGACGGGCTCGCGGTGATGCGGGCAGGGGTGTCAGGGGTTGAAGGAGGGCGTGTTCACGGATCCATTCACCGTCACCGCACCAGTTGACCCGGTGATGTGAAGTCCACAGCTTGACCCCAGCGGCGCTGTAACCCGAGCGCGGCACGTCCCGCGACCAGCACTGGATGTCGCCGGCCGTGAGCTCCGCCTGCTGGTCCGCGGTCAGCGCGTTTCCCGCCTCGGACGCCGCGTCGATGTACTCCTGCTTGTCCACCTCGACGGCCGGCTCATCCTCATCGACCATCCTGGCCATCCGAGCGTCATCCGGAGGGGCAGGCTGCCCCTCCGCTCCTCCTGGCCGTCCGGACCGGTCGGAGATCAACACGCTGTCGCGCTCGGTGGGAAGATCGAATCCGCCGAACGGGTTCACCGAGGCCTCAAGCGCGACGCCGGATTCCGGCTGCACGGCTGGTGCGGCGAGGGTCAGCCTCCCGTTCGCGCTGGGGTCGATGCGCCGAATTCCGGCTCATCACTCGCCATCGAGATGTCTATTTCTGGGCATAGCAGCAGAATAAGTGTTATCCAGTTAATTGAGATGATTGGAGGCACTTGTGGACCTTAAGCTTGAGCGGAAGCGCTCGCTGTCACGTGTTGAGGCGGCTGACCAGCTCACGGCACTCGCAGACGCGCTGAGGGAGGGTGGGGATGCCGAACTGGACCTCGGCCCAGGAACGTTGAGTCTGCGGATCCCCGACTCCCTGGAAAGCGAGGTGGAGATCGAGATCGGCGATGGTGAGATCGAGCTGGAGATCGAGTTCAAGTGGCCGACCGCGGCGGTTCGGACACCGACGTCGGGAAAGGTCGTCGCCACAGACAAGCCCGCCGCGCGGAAGAGCGTTACCGCCAAGCCCGGTCGCGGCAGCGCAGGCACCAGCCGACGGAAGAGCACGAAGCAGTCAGCCGGCAAGACGCCCTGAGTCGTGCCACCGGAGACCCCGGGCGGCGGACCACCACATCGTGACGCCGCCGGACACAGAACTCACACTCGTGGGTGAACAGGTGAGGCAGACGGCGGCATGCCCCCGCCGGGCACCGCCGCTGAGAACGAACCCCACCACGCCACCACCTTCACCGCGCCGTCCGCGCCCGGCAGCTACTCCTTCATCTGCACCATCCTCCCCGATCCGTCCGCACCGCCTATCCCGCCGCCATGCGGCCGAGTGCGTCGTCCCGGGGCTCAGCCGGCGGGTTCGAGTCGGGCGCAGCAGCGTCCGGGGCGGGGACCAGGCATGCCGTGAATCCAACCTCACCGCCTCCACAGAGGACGCAGGCAGCAAGTGGAGCGCCGCGCCACGTCGGGCGACTCCTCGGCGCGGTCGCACCGGCGCGGCTCACTTCGTGTCCTTGGTTGACGTGAACATCCTTTATCTACAAGATGTCGGCCCATGGGGGACGAACTCAACAGACGGCGTCTACTCGTAGGTGGCGCCGCGGGGCTGGTGACGGCGGGGTTAACAGCGGGCCGGGGCACGGCAGCGGCGGTGCCGACGTCGGCGGACCTGGTGGTGTACGGCGGGACCTCGGCCGGGATCATGGCCGCGGTGCAGATGCGCCGGTCCGGCGGCAGTGTGGTGCTGCTGGAGCCTGGCGACTTCCTGGGCGGGCTCACCGCGAGCGGGCTGGGCTACACCGACAAGGGCAACACCGCCTCCATCGGCGGGATCGCGGCGGAGTTCTACCGGCGCGTCTACGCCAAGTACAACGGCACCACCCTCAAGCCGACCTCGCCCGCCCGGTTCACCTTCGAACCGCACGTGGCCTCCACCGTCTTCGCAGACATGCTGCACGAGGCCAGGGTCCCGGTGGCGTACCGGGCCCGGCTGGCCTCCGTGACGAAGTCGGGCAACCGGCTGGTCCGGCTGGTGACCGACGGCGGCACCGCGTACACGGGGAAGATGTTCGTCGACGCCACCTACGAGGGCGATCTGATGGCGAGGGCCGGCGTGGCCCACACCACCGGCCGCGAGGGCAACGCCAAGTACGCGGAGACGCTCAACGGGGTGCAGCTGCGCTCCGGGCACCAGTTCGCGTACGACATCGACCCCTACAACGTCCCGGGCAGCCCCGGCAGCGGCCTGCTGCCCGGCGTCTCGGCCGCGGCGCTGGCCCCCAAGGGCACCGGCGACGGCCACGTCCAGGCGTACAACTACCGGATGTGCCTGACCCGGGCGTCGAACCGGATCCCCTTCCCCAAGCCGGCCGGCTACGACCCCCGGCACTACGACCTGCTGCTGCGCTACATCCAGGCGGGCTACCCGGGACCGTTCTTCACCGCCTCCGACGTGGGCGGCGGCAAGACCGACTCCAACAACTACGGCGCCGTCTCCACCGACTTCATCGGCGGCAGCGACGGCTACCCCACCGCCTCCTTCACCCAGCGCCAGTCCATCGCCGACGCGCACCGCGCCTGGCAGCAGGGCCTGATGTGGTTCCTGGCCAACGACCCGCGGGTGCCGCTCGGTATCCGGAACCTGGTCGGCTCCTACGGGCTGGCCGCCGACGAGTTCACCGGGACCGGCGGCTGGCCGCCGCTGATGTACGTACGCGAGGGCCGCCGCATGGTCTCCGCCTACGTGATGACCGAGCACAACTGCGCCGGGCGCACCACCGCGCCGGATGCCGTCGCGCTCGCCTCGTACAACATGGACTCGCACAACTGCCAGCGGCTGGTGGTCGACGGCGTGGTGCGCAACGAGGGCGACGTGCAGGTCGCCCCGCCGCGGCCGTACCCCGTCAGCTACCGCTCCATCGTGCCCGTCGAGTCGCAGTGCGCCAACCTGCTGGTGCCGTGCGCCGTCTCCGCCTCGCACATCGCCTACGGCTCGATCCGCATGGAGCCGGTCTTCATGGCCCTCGCCCAGTCCGCGGCCATCGCCGCGAAGCTCGCCATCGAGACCGGCGGCGCCGTGCAGTGGCTGTCGTACCCGACGCTCAAGTCCAGGCTGATGGCCGCCGGGCAGCTGCTGGCCTGGCCGGACCTCGCCCCCGGCGAGGTCATCGTCGACAACGCCGCCCCCACCGGGATCAGCACCGCCGGCACCTGGTACACCAGCCGCTCGGTGTCCGGCTACTACGGGCCCGACTTCGTCCACGACGGCAACACGAACAAGGGCACGACCAGGCTGCGCTTCCGCCCCAGCCTGGCCACCAGCCGCAAGTACACCGTCTATCTGCGCTGGACCGCCGCGTCCAACCGGGCCACCAACGTGCCCGTCGACATCGTCCACGCCGGCGGCACCACGACGAAGACGGTCAACCAGCGCCTCCAGGGCGGCCAGTGGGTCTCGCTGGGCTCCTACTCCTTCGCCGCGGGCACCACGGGAAGCGTCCTGATCCGCACGTCGGGCACCAACGGTTACGTCATCGCCGACGCGGTCCGCTTCACCCCCAGCTGACGGTCGCCTGCTTCACCCCCAGCTGACCGCCGCCGCCCGGTTACGCTGCACCGAACGCCGTCCGCCGAAGGAGCGCAGCATGACCTCGCCGAGCAGCCCCGACCTGTCCCGGCTCCCCCTCCGCCGCCTCGCGACCAGCGAGCTGGCGGCGGTCCAGGATCTGGCGTACGGCCGGGACTGGTACTACCCGGACCGGACCTGGCAGCTGCTCTTCGACATCGGCGAGCTGCACGGTGTGATCGGCCCGCGGGGCCGGCTGCTGTCCGTCGGGGCGCTCACCCGCTTCGGGGCGGAGCTGGCCGCGATCGGGATGGTCATGACCGATCCCGGCTTCGAGGGCCGCGGCCTGTCCCGGCGCGTCATGGAGCACCTGCTGGAACGCGCCGGTTCGGCCCAGGTGACCCTGTACGCCACGAGCGCGGGCCGGCCGCTGTACGAGAAGCTCGGCTTCGCCGCCACGGCGTCCAGCACGATGTACGTGGGCCGGCCCACCGCCGTCGCCCCGGCCGGGCTCTCGCGCCGGGCCGAGCCCGCGGACCTGCCGGGCATCCTCGAACTGGACCAACGGGCCATGGGCGTCGACCGGTCCCAGCTGCTGGTGCGGCTCTTCGACTACGCCGAGCAGCTGCGGGTCGTCGACAGCGGGGGCAGGATCGCCGCGTACGGCGGGGCGTGGCGCGGTGCGGACAAGCTCGTCATCGGCCCGGTCATCGCGACGCGGACAGCCGACGCCCTCGCGCTGCTGGACGACATCACGGCATCCGCCCGCGGCGTCCTCAGGCTGGAGGCGCACAGCGAGCGGCCGCACCTGGCCGAGTGGGCGACCGCGCACGGCCTGCGCGAGCAGGCCGTCATCACGCCGATGGCCCTGCGGGCCCATCCCCTGCCGGGTGAACGGGCGCTCTGGCACCTTCCGTTGTCGGTCGCGATCAACTGACGGCGCCCACGCCCGCCGCGTGCGCCAGCCGACCCTGGGAGTTGTCCTCAAATGTCACGCCCACATCAGGAGCGAGGCGAGAGTGACGGCTGCCTGGTAGAACTCGGCGGTCTTGTCGTATCGGGTCGCGATGCCGCGCCGGAGCCGGTTGCGGACCTGGTCGGCCCGCTCGGCGATGGTGTGGCTGATGCCGCGGTGTCGCAGCCGGCTCCGTATCGCGCGGGAGCTGCAGCCCTTGTCGCCGAGCACGTGGGCGGGCCGCACCCGGGGCCGTCCCGGCCCCAGCCGTGGCACTCGGATCGCCTCCAGCACGGCGGTGAACTGGGTGCAGTCGTTGGTGTTCCCGCCCGTGAGGGTGAAGGCCAGCGGGCGCCCGCCGGCATCGCAGGCCAGGTGGACCTTGCTGGTCAGGCCGCCCCGCGAGCGACCGAGGCAGGGGCTGCGGAGCCCCCTTTTCGAGCCCCGGTGGCATGCCGGTGGGCGCGTACGAAGGTGACCTCGTCGTACGTTCCGGAGGTATGTCACCAACAGCGGGACATCGCTTGCGCCACCATGCCGCGCGCTTCGCCCGGCATATCGGCATCGCCGACCAGCAGGAGGCAGGAGCAGGAGCAGAAGGCGTTGTGATGCATCCGCCAAACACTCATGCTGCCCTCTGGGCCCTTGGCGAGAGCGGTGAGTGCTGTCCAGGACAGTCCGGGGTCGGCCTCGTCAGCGCCGCACTGACCGAGGTGTCCACCCGTACCGCTCCGGATCTTCGCCCGGATCGCCCACGGTCAACAGGAGGTGGGCGAGCCAGACGGCGGGCCCCGCGCAAGATCCTCGACGGCCACCGGTCGGCAGTCGCCGGCAAACTCCGGGATGCGCAAGAAACAGCCATGCGTGGAGCGTATTCGGCACGCTGGTGCCCCGGCAGGATTCGAACCTGCGACACCCGCTTAGGGTTCGATCCGAGTCCGCTCCGGTTGCTGCCGTCGACTGGTGCGACGGCCGGGCAGAGATGCTGGTGTGTGCCCGCGTCCGACGTCGTTGATGTCAGCCAACCTGGTCGCTGCAAGCCACCTGGACCGCTACGCGCCGGGGGCCCGGTACTCGACTTGCCCGGCTTTGCGCAGGGCATCCATGGTTTCGTCGATGGTCAGGAGAACGGTCGTCTCAAATGAGCTGAGTGCGCCGCCTCCGCTGATCGCCAGGGCGACCGCGGCCATGGAGACGTTGTCGGGGGCCTCCCAGAGGTTGTAGCCGTCGCGGGCGCCGAACGCGTACCAGAAGCCGTGGAGCTTGCCGTCGACGGACTCGATGTACGACTGAGCGGCCTTTGCGCGGTCCTCGGGGTGGGCGATGAGTCTCGCCCAGGTCTCCGGCGTGTAGCTGAACCTCGATAGATAGAGCGGCATCATGTCTCCCTTTCATCCCGCCATGTCCCCCTTTCGTCCCGTCAATGCTGCCCTCGCGGGGTGGGAATCGCTCCCGAGGCCGCCTGTGTATCCCCCGAACGGCCGGGGATGATGACCGAAATGGCCACTGCCGGTGAGCGACCCGACCCGCCCCGGAACCACGGCATCGAAGTCCTCAGCTTGGGAAGCGACGGCGCTGGGGCGGCCTGATGGCTTCTGAACTGGGGGTATGCGTTCCGGCGTGACCTTCGGGAGCTCAGGATCGCACCGTTGTTGACCGTGGTTCACCGGCCCTGTGAGCACGCCATGGCACGCCGTCGTGTCAGAGAGGTGGAGGGGGGCCTCTCGGTGGCTGACGGGCGGCTGAGCAGCGGCAGCGAGCGTTGGCCGGAAGCCGGCCGGTGCCGCCGGAGCACATAGAGGAGAGATCGCCGGCGGCCTCGGCCTTGTCGTTTGGATCAGGTCGGCTGTGAGGGGTGGTGTGCTGCTGGGGGATGTGCCGCTGCGGGCAGTGGCGCCGGACGCGGCCGCGCAAGGTGGTGGGGACGGCACCGGGCAGCCAGGGCAGTGAGAGCCGCCCCGGCGAGCGGTGCCAGGAGGTAGGCCCACAGGTAGGCGGGCTTGTCGGCCCAGAGGGCGGGGCCGAACTGGCGGGCGGGGTTGGCGGATCCGCCGGTGAGCGGGCCGAGGGTGACGATGACGCGGCCGTGGCGGTCGGGAGAGCCAGCGGGATCCACTTCGTCCATGCGGGGCGGGACATCAGCAGGAGCGCCACAGTAATGATCGCGGCAGTGGCCGCGGCCTCGGCGGTGAAGAGGGCGGCGGCCGACCAGGTGGGCGTGGGCTGGACGGCGGCGTAGGCCATGCGGTCCGCGACGACCGGGCCCCAGACGAGCCGGGCCAGGCCCGTCCCCGCGATGGATCCGGTCAACTGGGCGGCGACGTAGGGCGGGACGTTGCGGCCGGGGAAGGCACCGGTCAGCCACAGGGCGAGGGTGACGGCCGGGTTGAGGTGCCCGCCGGAGCACTGTCCCCAGCGGGAGGACAGTGCCCGAGCGAGCGCCGCCCCGACAACCGCGGCTACGGCTGCGAGCTGGAGGTGTATTCCGGGCAGGAACCGGCTGAGCGGGGACGCCATCACCCAGCGGACGGCCGTGACCAGTACGAACAGCACGCTGCCGGTGAGCGCGAACTCCACGGCCACGGCGCGGGCGGTTGTGCTGCCCGGGGAGGCGGGCCGTACGGCGGCGTCAATGCCGCCGCCGGAGACCGTGCCGGGTGCCTGTCCGGCGTGGGCACGGGTGCCGGTGAGCATCGGTCAGCCCCAGGCCATCTCGCCAGTGGCGACCTTGCTGCCCAGGTCCAGGGCCACCAGCAGGCCCAGGTCCGGGTGGCGCTTGAGCATCGCGGCCTTCAGCGCCTCGGCGCTGTTGCCGCTGTCGCCCAGCTCCTGCTCGAACTCGGCCAGGTAGGCGCGGGTGTCGGCGATCACCGAGGCGTCGGTGGCGGAGTCGGCGGAGCGGTGCCCGGCGACGACGTAGCGCGGGCCAAGCTGCTCCATCTCGGCGAGCGTCTGGGCCCAGGCGGCGCGCTCGCGGGCCGTTGCCGTGTCGGCGGTCCACACGTGCAGGCCGGCGAAGAGCAGTACCCCGCCGACGACCGCGCGGTCCTCGGGCTGCCACAGATATTCGGTGCGCCAGACCAGGTCCGGGTGCCCGCCGCGGAGCTCGAAGTCGTGCCCCTCGATACTGACCCGGTCCCCCTCCAGCACCTCCGGGATGATCACCTCGGTCGGGAGGTTCCTGCCCAGGTGCGCCCAGGTGGTCAGCTTGCCTTCCCAGCTGGCCTTGATCCGTTCCACGGTGGTGGCGGTGGCGACAATCCGGACGTTCGGGAACGCCTGTCGGATCACTTCCAGGCCGAAGTAGTAGTCCGGGTCGGAGGTGGTGACCACCACGGTGGTCAGCTCCTTGCCGCTGTCGATGATGTCGCCCAGGACCCGGTGCTGCTCGGCGAGCGTGAACTGGCCGTCGACCAGCAGTGCTTCGCGCTCTCCGGTGATCAGGACGGACGACTTGTGCAGGCCGGTGTCACCGGCGGTGTGAACGGTGTACGTCAAGGTGGTGGACATGGGCTGTGCCTTTCAAGTGGAGCTTCTCAAGCAGGGTGGGTGTTCGGCTCGGGGGCGGCGAGCCTGGAGCGCTCAGGCGGCGGTGGCGGCCAGGTGCTGGTCCAGCGCGCGGGTGAGGGCGTCGGCCGAGGCGACGGGGCCGCCCATGCGGTCGGTGCCGTGGGCGGTGTGCAGCAGGAGGGTCGGGTAGCTGTCGACACCCAGGCGGCGCACCTGGTGGAAGTCGGCCTCCGCCTCGGCACGAGCGGCGGGGGAGGTGTAGGCCGCGGCCACCGCGTCCGGATCCAGGCCCAGCTCGACGGCGATGTCTCGGTAGACCTGCACGTCGGAGAGGCTGCGGCCGCCGAGGTACCAGGCGCGCTGCATTGCCGCGCCGGCATCGAGGGCGTTCGCGTCCGGCTGGCTGCGCAGCGCGACCAGGCCGGCGGCGGCGTCGGCGGAGTCCATCACCGTGGTGCCCTCGGCCAGCACCCGGCGGTAGCCCTGGCCGAAGGTGACGCCGGTCAGCTGGGCGATGCGCTCGTTGGCGCCAGGGACGTGCGGGTAGGCCGCCACCGGCAGGGCACGCAGGCCGGTGAACAGGCCGCCGGACAGCACCCGCAGCTCGATCCGGTCCGCGTTGGCGGCGGCGAAGTCATGCAGGGCCGGGCCGAAGCCGTAGCACCAGCCGCAGTAGGCGTCGAAGGCGTAGGTCAGCTGTGCGCGGCCGTCGGCGACGTCCTGGTTCACGGGCTGGGTGTTCATGGGGTACGTCGTCCTCTCCTTGGTTCTGGTCTGTCTGTCGGCGGCCGCTGCGGTGCGCTGCGGTCACACCAGAAACGTAAGAGCGGAATCCGGCGCGACCCGGGTACGCTGGCGACTCATGATGGTCAGAACTGGACACAGAGCAGAGAAACGCATCCCTGATGTCGGTTTCGCTGCCCCCGTGGGGACACCGGCCGGGGTGGAGGTGCTCTCCCTGGCAGCCCTGCGCGAGAGGGCACCGGTCCGTCTCGGCAAGGGGCGGATCACGCTTCCCCAGCGCCCGGACTTCCACCACCTGATCACGCTGTCCGAAGGCCGGCTGCGGCACACGGTCGACTTCACCGGCTACACCCTCGAACCGGGCGCCTGGCTGTGGGTGCGTCCCGGCCAGGTCCAGCAGTGGGGCGACCTCGAGCACGCCGAGGGCACCCTGATCCTCTTCGAACGCGACTTCCTCGACCCGGCCACAGTGGCCGCGGCCGGTCTGGACGAACGGCACTCGCCGCCGCTCCTCACGCCCGTCGGCGAGGACCGTTCAGCCCTGGAGATCGCGTCCGCACACCTGGAACACGAGTTCCACTCCCTGGGCCGCGTCCCGCTGGAGGCGCACGTGCTCATCCTGCGTCAACTGCTCGGCGCACTGGTCCTGCGCGCCGCCCACATCCAGGCCCCGGGCAGCCCGGCCACCGACCCCGGCGAGCCGTATGTGCGCTTCCGTGCCGCGGTGGACCGCGACTTCGCCGGCGTCCGTCGCGTCGAGGACTACGCCCATGCCCTCGGCTACTCGGCCCGCACGCTCTCCCGCGCCACGCTCGCCGCCGACGGAGTCACCGCCAAGGAGTTCATCGACCGCCGCGTCCTGCTGGAGGCCAAGCGGCTGCTCGCCCACAGCGACCAGTCCGCCGCCCGGATCGCCGCCCAGCTCGGCTTCTCCAGCGCCACCAACTTCAGCAAGTTCTTCCACCGGCACGCCGGCAAGAGCCCCCTCGGTTTCCGCAGCACGATCCGCGGCACGCAAAGCTGAGCCGGCCGGAACCACTCTCGAGGACTCGCAGGCCACCTGACGCGCGGTTCCGAAGGCCGCGGTGAACGGGGGTCGCGGTAGACGGTGAAGCTGCCAGCTCGTTGACCGGCCGGATGTTCTTCTCAGCGATCCGGTCCTCAGAAATCCCCGACGCTGCGACGTCTGTGGGCTGGATGACCAGGCTCTGCACGGCGGCGCAGATGCCCACGGGATCGTCCGGCAGCCCTTCGATGAGCGGGGGTTGTGCCGCGTCCAGGCTCGTGAAGGGCCCGGGCCGAGAGTAGTCGAGCACGTCATCGGTCATAACCGAGCATCGTAAGGGCCGGGGCTGGCAGTCGGACATCCCAGCCCAGACGAGCCCTTGGCGTTGCTAAAACTCGCCGACATTCCTCCGCTCCCGTGCACCACATGTGTTGTACTGGCTGTGATCGCCTTGCCCGCTTCTGAGCTGCTGGAACTCTCACCGCACGCTCGCGGAGCCCCGGAGAAACGTGGGCGGCCCCCCGCAGCAGTTCACCCGGCTTGGCGTGACCGAGGACCAGATCGCCCGCCACGGCCTGCCCTCCGCTCCGCAGAAGTCCACCGACCGACGCGGCGAGCACATGCGGCACACCGTGCAGGCCGAGGCCATGTCTCCCACCCAACTCAGCAACGAGGTCCGTACCGCGATCGAAGCGGTCGTGGACCTGGACGCCTACAGGACGCCCGGCACCTGGGCGCGTCCGAGCGGGAGACCATCCTCAACCGCATCCCGACCACCGACGACTGACTCACCAACCGCGAAAGGCCACCCCCGTGTTCGACATCCGCATCATCTGCGACCCGCCCGACGCGGAGCGCATCACCCAAACACTGACCGGCGCGTTCACCCTGGGCTACGTCCGGCAGGTCGTCACCCGCGAGATCGGCTGGATCGCCCACACCGCCACCGACAAGCCGTTCGGTGAGTCGCTGCCGCGGGAGTTCTTCCTGCGCAAGGCCGCCGTGCTGGACCGGATCGCGATCGCGGACGCGACCGACGGCTACCTCTCCGACGCCCCCGACCTGGCCGTCCAGGCCGCGCGGCGGCTGTTGTGACCAGCACACGTCGCTACAGCTCGTAGTCCTGCGCCAGTTCCTCCCAGCGAATGCTGCGAAGTGCAAGGTCAGCATCCTCACCCGCCGGCACCGCCGGTGCCGGCTGGAACCAGGCGACGACGAGGGTGGAACCGTCCATTGCCGGGTCGAGCGCCGTGGAGTTGAAGACACCGACGCAAGCCACGGAGGGCAGCACCTCAACGGGACCGAAGGCGCCGGCGGTCTCGTCCGGGTACTCGCGGGAGGGCGGAACGAGATGGACCGGCGTGGAGGGAAACTTGCGTTCGGCCTGCCGCTGGAGCCAATCGACCTTCAGGTCGTTGATGCGCTTGCACGGGTAGCCCTCCAGCATTCCGCCGTAGGTCGAAGACATCCGTAGCTCGGTGAGCCGGATCGAACGACCGGACGAGAGGACTAGGTGACCCAGTGACATGCCGACACCCTATGATGCGCACGGATCACTTCCGATACACGGCCTAGGACAGCTCCCCGACAAAGCTGACCGTCTCCGACACGTCCGCCCGACCAGTCCGCAGCGGAGGCACGTCCTCCCTCTCGTACCCCACCGAGACGCCGCAGAACAGCACGAGTCCGTCGTCGGCTCCGACTATCCGACTCACCGTCCTGCGGTACATCGTCCACATCACCTGGGGGCAGCTGTGCAGCCCCTCCGCCCGCAGCAACAGCATGACCGTCTGCAGGTACATCCCGGCGTCGCCCCACTGCCCCGGCCCCATCGTCCGGTCGAGGTAGCAGAAGAGGACCACCGGTGCCCCGAACGCCCCCGTGTTCAGGGCTGCGATCTTCCGGGGCCTGGCGGGGTCGTCGCGCTCGATGCCCAGCGCCTCGTACCGCTGGGCCGCCGCGGCGGCGAAGCGGTCCAGGTACGGCGAGGTCATCTCGGCCGGGTACATCGGGTACTCCCGCTCGTCCCCCGGGTCTCCCGCCTCGGCCCGGGCCGTCGCGCGCGACTTCAGCTCGGCCAGGGGCTCGCCGGACACGACGTACAGGCGCCACGGCTGGAGGTTCCCGCTCGACGGGGCCCGCGCGGCCGCGGTCAGCACGCGTTCGAGTACGTCCCTGGGTACGGGCTTGTCGGCGAACGCCCGCACAGCCCTGCGACTGTCCACGGCCTCATAGACATCCACGTCCGTGATCCTCTCACCCCGCCGAAGGCGGTGATGGTGCGGGGTGGTCCCCCGACATCGGCCGTCCGTGCGAGCGTGCGCGCCCAACTCCCCCCAACTGGCTGAGAACAACGCTCCGTTCCCGCGTGCTCCCTTGACGCCGCTCGGCCCCGTCTCTATGTTCCTGGAGACTTACGGCCCTGACCGTAAGTCTCCAGCACGGGAGTTACCGGGCTCACGCCCCGACGAGAGGACCACGACCCATGAGCAAACGCGTCCGCAGGCGGAGGCTCGCCGTCGCCGCCACCATGATCGCCGTCGCGCTGGCCGGCGTAGTCGGCCCCGCCGGCCCCGCCGGTGCGGCCACCTCGGTGAACTTCGGCCCCGTGGTCATCACCGGCGTTCCGGCGGCACCGCCGGTGGGCACCCCGGCCACCCAGAAGGTCGTGCCGCTCGCGACCGTCGACACCCAGATGACCGCCGGCACGACGGCGTACCTCTACTCGGAGCTGCGCGCCTACGACGCCGACCAGGTGAACCTCATCGACAACGAGGTCCGCTGCTCCGGCGCGGGCTCCTCCAACGTCGTCATGGGCGAGAACGTCCTGCCGTCGACCGGCGATCCGGCCCACCAGGACATCACCATTGTCACCCGCTTCCTGGTCTCGGCGACCACGACCGGCACGATGAGCTGCACCCTGTATCTGCGTACGGCGTCGACGTCCAGCTTCACCGCCAAGGAGACCGTCTCCGGCACTCTGCGCTTCGCCTCCACCGCGGTCGGCGAGGACACCGACGGGCTGGCGATGCAGAAGTCCCTGCCGGCGGGCGACATCCCGGTGTCCACCAGCGCCACCACCCCGGTGCTCGACCGTGACGTCCCCTCGGGCTACACGCAGCTCGCGATCATCGCCGACGTGGAATACCACCGCTGCGCGGGCACGCAGACCTGTTCCGCCACCTACTCCACCGCCCGCTTCTCCCTCACCGCCACCACCTCCGGCGCGACCGGCTGCGCGACCGCGCCCGTGGCCCAGACGGAGGAGACCGTCGCCCGCGGCGTCAACCACGCCGCCATCCCGCTCTACACCATCGTCGAACTGCGGCCCGGCTGCACACACGTCCACGCCCAGGTGACCGTCACCCACCTCGGCGGCGACGTCGGATCGATCGGCGGCGCGGCCCCGGGCCTGACGGACTCCACGGGCCAGAGCGGCAGCACCCCCAACCACACCTCGGCGATGACGCACATGTTCATCGTCCCCAGCTGAGAGGAAGTCCCGTGCGGCTGAGCGCACGTCCGACCCGGCCCGGCAGAGCCCCAATACGCCAGAACCCGACTCCCCCGCGGCACCGGCCCACCCGGCCGGCAGCGGTGCTCGCCGTGCTGCTGGCCGTGCTCCTGGCCGGCCTCCTCCCGCCGGCCACCGCGGCCGCGGGCACCGACGGGCCGCCGCTGCCCGCCAGTCCGCGGTCGCTGGGGGTGCCGCCGGTGCCCGCGGGCCCGCGCTCGCTCGGGGTGCCGCTGCAGGACGTGCTGCTAATCGGCGGCACCGTGGGCACGATGGCGGACGGACGCCGGGTGATCTGGTCGGCGTCCTCCGGCACCCCCGCCTACCTCAACGCCGTCGACCCCACCTCCGGCGAGCCGCTGCTGAGCGTGCCGCTGCCCGGCGCGGGCGGCGCGTACGGCGTGGAGCAGGCGCCCGACGGCACGGTGTACGTCGGCACGTACGGCACGGGCCGGCTGTTCCGGCTGGCGCCCGGTGCCACCCAGGCGGAGGACCTGGGCGTGCCCATCGCGGGCGAGACGTTTGTGTGGAACCTCGTCGTGGCCCCCGACGGCACGGTCTACGGCGGCACCTCACCCGGCGGCAAGGTGTTCAGCTTCACCCCCGCCACCCGGCAGTTCCACGACTTCGGCGTGATGGCACCGGGCGAGACCTACGTCAAGAGCATCGCCTACGCCGACGGCAAGGTCTACGCCGGCGCGTACGCCTCCTGGAAGCTCACCGAGCTGGACGTGGCCACCGGCGCCAGGCGCAGCCTGCCCGCACCGCCCGGGCTGACCGATCCGGCCGGCAAGGTCGTCAACGACCTGCGCGCCCGCGGCCGCTTCCTCTACGCCCGCGAGGGCACCTTCCCCGGCCCGCTGCGGGTCTACGACCTGACGACCGGCGCCTGGACGGACACCGTCGAGGGCGCGGCGGGCCTGGACGTCTCGCCGCCCGGCCCGGACGGACGCGTCTGGTTCTTCCGGCAGTTCGAGGCCGGCTCGTCGGAGCTCGTCGGCTACGACCCCGTCACCCGCTCCCAGCAGCGTACGGGCCTGAAGTCCTACGGCCGGGTGGTCAACACCCGCGGCATCGGCTGGGCCCCGGTCGCCGCCGACGGCTACCCGGGCGACAGCATCGTCGGCCTGCTGTGGCGCGGCCTGATGTTCCGCTACAACCCGGACACCGGGCAGTTCGCCACGCTGCGCACCGCCATCCCCGGCCAGCCCACCCAGATCCTCGCCCTGGCCTCCGGACCGCGCGGCAAGGTCTACGCGGGCGGCTTCCTCCAGGGCGGCCTCGCGACGGTCTCCACGAAGGACGGCGCGGCCGACTACCACCGCTTCAGCCAGATCGAATCCCTCCTGCCCACCGGCCAGGGCCTGTTCATCGGCGCCTACCCGGACGCCCGGGTCTACCGCTACGACCCCGGCCGGCCCTGGTACAGCGCGGAGTACTCCGACGAGGCGCCCGGCGGGGCGGAGAACCCGGTCAAGCTCCTCGACCTCAAGTCGCATGTGCAGAGCCGCCCGCAGGGGGTGGCGGCCACCGCGGGCAAGGTCGTCGTCGGCTCCACTCCCTCCGGCGACACCCTCGGCGGCTCCCTGTCGGTACTGGACGCCCGCACCGGCGCGGTGGACACGGTCGTCGACAACCTCGTCACCGACGAGGGGATCACCGCGTTGACCGGCCGGGACGGCATCGTCTACGGCACCACCACCGTCGCCGGCGGGCTCTCCACGACGCCGCCCACCCAGGACCGGGCCACCGTCTTCGCGTACGACGTCACCAGCGGCCGCACGCTGTGGGAGGCCAACCCCTCCCCCGCCGCCAGGACGATCTCCGCGATCACCCTGGACGCCCGGGGCCGGCTGTGGTCGGTCGTCGACGGCGACGTGCTGCAGCTGGATCCCCGCACCGGCCGGACCCTGCGCACCCTGGACACCACCGCGGGCCACACCGGTGCCGGCCAGCTCGCGCTGGACGAGACGGGCACCACGCTGTACGGGCTCGTCGGCGGCAAGGACGTCCTCGCGGTGGACACCGACACCGGCAAATGGCGGCCGCTGTTCCAGCAGACCGCCCTGCGGATGGTCTACAACGCCGGCGAGCTCGTCTTCGCCCGCGACGCCGAACTGATCGCCTGGCGAGTGGAGTAGCGTACCGATGCCCGTAGTGGACATGCCGCTGGACGAGCTGGAGCGCTACCGGCCCGCCCTGACGGACGAGCCCGACTTCGACGCGTTCTGGCGCACCACGCTGAAGGCGGCCCGTGAGACCGCGGGCCGCCCGACCGCCACCCGTATCGACGCGGGCGTGCGGGCGGTCGACACCTTCGACGTGACGTTCCCCGGCTGGGCGGGCGAGCCGGTGAGCGGCTGGCTGGTGCTGCCCAGGGGGCGTACCGCCCGGTGGTGTGTGGTGGAGTTCCAGGGGTACGGCGTGGGGCGCGGCCGCGTCCACGAGCACCTGCTGTACGCGGCCTGCGGGATCGCCCATCTGGTGGTCGACGCGCGGGGCCACGCGCGCGGCGACACCGGCGACCGCTCCGACGCCTCCTCCGGACCCCACGAGCCGGGCTTCATGACCCAGGGAGCCCACGATCCCCACGCCCACTACCTGCGCCGCCTGATCACCGACGCCGTCCGCGCCGTGGACGCGGCCGGCGAGCTGGCGCCCGCGGAGCGGCTCGCCGTGGCCGGACCCAGCCAGGGCGGCGGACTGGCCCTGGCGGCCTCGGGCCTGGTCGGGGGCCTGCACGCGGTGCTGCCCGACGTGCCGTTCCTGTGCGATCACCGGCGCGGGGCGCAGGTCTCGGACCGGGTGCCGTATCTGGAGGTGGCCCAGTTCCTGCGCAAGCGCCCGGAGTTGGCGGAGGCCACCTTCCGCACGCTGAGTTACTTCGACGGCATGAACTTCGCCGCCCGCGCCACGGCACCGGCCCTGTTCTCGGTGGCCCTGATGGACCCCGTCTGCCCGCCGTCGACCGTGTACGCCGCCTACCACCACTACGCGGGCCCCAAGGACATCCGGGTGTACCCGTTCAACGAGCACGAGGGGGGCGGATCGCTGCACGCCATGGAGCGCATCGCCTTCCTGCGCGCACTGAGCGACTTCTGACCCCCACCCTTGGCCGCTTTCGGTCTGGACCGTAACACCCCGATTGGAGCGCAGACATGACCTGGTGGCGACGGCCGCTGCTCGCCCTGGCGGTTGTGCTGACCGCACTCGGCATCACCGCCGCAACCGCTCCCCTCCCTGCCGCTGCGGCCGAGCCCCAGTGGTGGAACCGCGGCACGATCCCCCTGTACTCCACGACCGCCGCCGGCGGCGAGACCGCCCGGATGCCGGACGGCTCGGTGCGCACCTACCTCGCCGTCAGCGGCAAGCCCGCCTATCTGGCGGAGATCGACACCTTCTCCTCGAAGGTGCTGCGCATGATCCCGCTGTACGTCCCCGACCCCTCCTCGACCGAACAGCCCCCGGACACCGGCGCCCAGGGCGCGTGGGGCGTGTCCGTCGACAAGCGGGGGACGGTCTTCGTCAGCTCGTACGGCTTCGGCCACGTCTACCGCCTGCCCTGGGGCGCGGAGTCGATCGAGGACCTGGGCCGGCCGTCCCCGCGCACCAGCTTCACCTGGGAGGGCGACACCGACGAGCAGGGCGCCTTCTACTTCGGCACCAGCGAGTTCTTCGGCCCGGCACCGCTGCCCGGCGGGAAGCTGTTCTCCTGGGATCCGCGCACCCGGCAGTACCGCGACTACGGGGACTGGGGCGCCACGTACGGATACGTGCGCTCCGTCGAGTACGCGGAGGGCAAGATCTACGCGGGCCTGGGCCCCACGACCGCCCTGTGGCAGGTGGACCCGAACAGCGGCCGCCGGGTCCAGATCCCGCCCCCGGCGGGCATGCCCACGGACAAGTACGCCTACCAGCTGGAGAACGAGGGCGGCTATCTGTACGTCCTCTTCGCCGGCGGCACCACCGCCCAGGTCGGCTGGGTGCTCGACCTCAGGACCCTCGAGTGGACGCACCGGATCCCGGGCTACGCCGGCCAGACCATCACCACCGCCGACGACCGCGGCCGCGTCTACCTCGTCGACTCGGGCGAACTGAAGCAGTACGACCCCAAACGCGGCACCCTGACGGCCACCGGCTTCAAGGGCGGCAGCGAGCAGGCCGACAAGGGCGGTCTCGGCGCGGGCAAGGGCATGGGCCGCTTCACGGACCCGGCCAACGGCCACGAGACCGTCGTGGGCGCCACCGCCGGCGGCGACCTGTGGCGCTACGACACGGTGACCGCCACCGGCACGTACGGCCACCTCGACGACCTCGTGGGCACGCCGACCGCACCCCGCTCCCTGGCCAGGGGCCCGGACGGACGGATCTACGCGGGCGGCTACTTCCAGGGCGGCCTCGCCGTCTACGACCCCGCGACCACGACGTGGACCACCCACCCGTACGCCCACCAGATCGAGGGCATGAGCGCCCACGACGGCAAGATGTACTTCGGGGTCTACCCCAACGCCCAGCTCTGGGAGTTCGACCCGGCACGCCCCTACGGCACCGGCAACCCCAGGCTCCTGTTCGACCTCAAGAACGAGGGACAGGAACGCCCCTGGACGGTGACCAGCGCCGGACCGTACGTGGCCGTCGGCACCTCCCCGAAGAACAGCCGGGCCGACGGAGCGGTCACCCTCTACGACCCGGCGACCGGACAGCGCCGCACCTTCGGCACCGGCCTGGCCACCGGCGCCCACCAGGTCTCCGCGCTGACGTACCGCGACGGGATCCTCTACGGCGGCACACTCGGCTGCTGCAACTCCGACGGCTCGAAACACCCCGGCCAGGCCTTCGCCCTGGACACCGCCTCCGGTCAGGTCCTGTGGCGCTCCACGCCGCTGCCGCAGGAACAGGGGATCGCGGGCCTGGCCTTCGACGACCGGGGCCGGCTGTTCGGCCAGTCCTACGGCACGGTCTTCGAGCTGGACCCCGCCTCCGGCGCGCTGCTGCGCTCGGTGCAGGAGTTCCCGTACGCGTGGGAGACGGTGACGAACTTCCAGCCGCGGGCGGTGAACATGGCCTTCGACCCCGGCGACGGCATGCTCTACACCACCAACGGGACGACGCGGCGCATCGACCCCGACACGCTCACCGACTCAGGCCCGAACTACCGCACGACGTTCGCGGACGTGTCGCCGGGACCGGGCAAGTTCTATGTGCAGGGCGGGAACCTGCTGGAGGTGAAGTGGTACTGACGCCGAACCCGGCGCGGCCGGATGCGTGCCCGGGCTACGCCTCCGGCGTCCAGGACGGCGGGCGGCCGCTCAGCGCGATGACGCGCTCGAGCAGCGGCGCGGACTCCGCGACCTCCACGACCGCGCCGAAGGCCGTGCCGCGCTGCTCGGGCTCGGGGAAGGCCGCCAGCATCGCCCGGGAGACCTCCAGGTCCTGCGGCCGCGGGTCGTACGGCTGGTGCGTGGCGCGGGCGAGGTCCCAGCCGTGGACGACGAGTTCGTTCAGGGCGACGACTCCGGCCTCCTGTGCCGTGAGCTGGATGCCGCCGGCCTGGGTCGTGCCCTCCCAGGCGGCCGGATTCCGCCAGGCGGCCGCGAGCTCGTCGAGCTGGGCGGGCAGCCGCGTGCGCCAGTCGTCGGCGAGCTGCGGCAGCGCCGAGCCGGGGTCCGTGCCCGTCGACGGGCCGAGTTCCTTGGCCGCCGCGTCGCGGAACGCGGCGGTCAGGCCGACCAGGTGCCCGAGCAGCGCCCGTACGTCGTACTCCGGACACGGGGTCGGCGCCTTGAGCTGCTCCTCACGCACCGCGGCCACCAACCGCTTCACACACTGCGCCTGCGCCCCGAGGTCGATCTGCTCGCCCATCTGTCTTCCTTCCGCTGTCATCCGGTCTCCTTGCCTGGGTGGACCTCGGGGGCGGGCGGAACTCATCGCCCGGGCGGCGGTTTGCGCTGGGTCAGGCGCCAGTGGTTGCCGAACGGGTCGCGGAACGCCGCGTCGATGCCGTAGAAGCGCTCCTCCGGCGGCTCGATGAACTCCACTCCCCTGGCCTTGAGCTGGTGGTACGTGGCCCAGCAGTCGTCCGTGGCGAACGCGCCGACGGAGGCGTGGCCGGTGGAGACCAGGGCGCGGACCTGCTCGGCGACGCCGCTCTGCAGGGCCGGCGGGCCCGGCAGCACCAGCATCAGCGGCACCTCCGGCTGGGCGGGCGCGTGGACCACGAACCAGTGGAAGCCGTCCTGCACCATGTCGACGTCCGTCTCGAAACCGAGCGTGCCGACGTAGAAGTCGCGGGCCTCGTCCATGTCCAGGACGTTGACGCAGACCAGGGCGAATCCCGTGATCATGGCTCTCTCCGCTGGTTGGTGATCACACGTCGTGCGTGGTGCCCGTGAAGCGGGCCACGACCGGGGCGATCACGTCGGGGGCAACATTATGGTCCTGGTCGGCCAGGACCGCCTGCCGGGCGTCCGGGATCGCGGCCGCCGCGCGCTCGGCCGCCGCGCACAGGAACGCGGGGCTGCGGGAGCCCGCCAGGAGCAGGGTGGGTGCCTGGATCCGCGTCAGGGTGTCCTCGGGGATGGAGCCGTCGCCCATCACGGCGGCGTCGTAGGCGAGGGTGTGGGCCAGGGCGAGGCCCTGCTGGAAGTGGGGTGAGTGGCGCATCCCCTCGATCACCTCCTCGGGCATCCCGACGAGGCTCATGAACAGGGCGAGGGCGTCCCCGCGGCGGTTCTCGGCGAGCAGTCCGCCCAGCCGGGCGGCGTACTCGCTGGTGCGCCGCCGCGCCTCGTCGTCGAGGCTGAACGGCGGCTCCCACATGATCAGCCGGTCCACCGGCACGCCGTCCGCCGCCGCCCGCGCGGCCAGCACCGCGCCGCTCGACAGCCCGAGCAGGCTCGCCGACCCGCCGGCGGCGTCGGTCAGCGCGCGGATGTCGTCGATCTCCCGCGCGACGGCGTACGGCTGGGTGTCGCCGCTGTCGCCGCGGCCCCGGCGGTCGTAGTTGAGCACCGTCATGTGCCGTGCCAGCTCGTCCGCGAGCGCGGCGTCCACGCTGCGGTCGCAGGACGCTCCGGCGACGATGATCAGCGGGGGGCCCGAGCCGATCTGGTCGAAGGCGATGACCGTGCCGTCGGCCGACTCGATCTTGTGCATGATGACTCTCCCTGTCTACGGCGAGCGGATCGCGGGCGTTCCGGATCCCTGCCTTCGACCGTAGGAGCGGCGATCCGGCAGGGCTTCTCCAAAACTGCCCTCCTCGCCCGGGGCCGCGCTCCGCCTCAGGGGCGCGGGCGCGTCCAGATCCGCACGTAGCACTGCGGCACCGGGGGCCCGGGCTCACCCGCCGTGCGGGCGCGGTACGCGCTCGGGCTCTCGCCGGTGAAGCGCCGGAACTGCGTGCTGAACGAGCCCAGACTGCTGAAGCCGACCGCCATGCACACGTCGGTCACCGACTCCTCGCCGTCCCGCAGCAGCGCCTTGGCGCGTTCCATCCGCCGGCTCATCAGGTACTGGTGCGGGGTCTCGCCGAACGCCGCCTTGAAGCTGCGGCTGAAATACGCCGGCGACACCGCCGCGCTACGGGCCAGCGCCGCCACGTCGAGCGGCTCGGCGTAGGCCCGGTCGATCAGATCACGCACCCGCAGCAGATGCCGTGCCAACGGCACCCCAGGTCGCTTCACCGGCTCATCGTCGCACGCCGGGAGGCTTGCGGTGGGGTGTGGTCCGGCTCGGGCTCATTGCCGGTTGGGTGCTCTACGCGATCAGGCGTCCCAGGCACGAGGGCGGCTCAGCTCCTCCCATTCGGGGCGGAGTAGGGACAGCACCGCGAGGTCGTGGCGGCGGCCGCGGTGCATACAGGCGGAACGGCTGATCCCTTCCTGGGTGAAACCGGACCTGGCAAGGACGGCGAGGGCGGGGGCGTTGTCGGAGTGGGTTTCCGCCGTCAGCCGGTAGATCGGGAGTTCGCCGAAGGCCAGATCCACCAGAGCGTCGAGTGCCGCGGTGCCGTGCCCCTGACCGCGGTGCGGAGCAGCGAGCATCAGCTCGACGCGCGCTGTGCCGTCGACGAGGTTCTGGCCGGTCAGCGCGACGTGGCCGACAGGGGTGCGGTCGGGAAGGAGGACGAGGAAGTCATCGCGGTCGTCGTCGTCCATGTCGCGCTCGATACGCTCGCGCATCGCGGTGAGTGAACGTGGCCAGACACCCAGGTGGTGGACGATCACGGGGTCGGAGCGCCAGCCGTGCATGAGCTCGGCGTCGTCCGTGTCGAGTGCCGCCAGACCGACGGACTTCGCCCGCCAGGAGAGTTCTCGTTCGGCTTCCGCGTCGTGATCGTCGACTACGGGTCTGGTGTCTTTGGCCATGAGCGGATGCTAGGTGGCTCCCTCAGACCGGGACTAGCGGGTTTTCCCCGCTCAGCGGCCCTCGGGGCGGCGCCCGGCGCTCACTGCGCCGCGCGCCGCCCCGAGGGGACTTCGTCAGCGCAGGGAGAAGGTGGAGAGGCGCAGGCCGTCGGTGAGGGTCAGGTATACGTTCTGGCGGCGGGACGCGCCCGAGAGTGCGGCCGTCACCTCCGTGTACGCGTACCGCGAGCCCGTGGTGGCCACCGTCGCCCTGGCGGCCAGTGGGCCGTCCGGGGCGCCGAGGCGGACCTCGAGCGTTCCCTCGGCCGACTGCTCGTTGGCGATCCGCGCCGTCAGGCGGGCGGCGCCCCTGCCCAGGTCCGCGTCGGCGAACAGCAGCCACGACCCGGCGGACGCCGCGCCGACCGCCGTGCCGCGCGGCTTGGCCTCGTCGACCAGCCGGACGCCCTCGTAGTCGTCGAAGTTCTCGGCCCGCGTGGTGCGCGACAGGTCGCGCGGCGGGACGGTCTCGCCGTGTACGTCGAGCGTCGTACGGCCGCGGATGTCACCGGACGACGAGCCGACCATGACGTCGTACGTGCTGCGCTCCACCACCCACCGGCTGCGGGTGACGTCCCAGTGCGCGAGCTTGTCCTCCGACAGCGGAAGCGTCACCGTCCGCGTCTGCCCCGGCCGCAGCACGAGCTTGCGGAACGCCTGCAGCTTCTTCAGCGGCTGCTTCACCCGCGAGGTGCGCTGCCGGGTGTACAGCTGCACGACCTCGGCGCCGGTGCGCCGCCCGGTGTTGGTGACGGCGACCTCGATCCCGCCGTGGACGGCGCGCGGTGTGCCGTAGCGGAAGGTGGTGTACGACAGGCCGTGCCCGAAGGGGTAGAGCACCTCGCCGGTGAAGTACTGGTAGGTGCGGTCGAACTTGATGTTGTCGTACTCGAGGATGGAGGGCAGATCGGCCTCGGACCGGTACCAGGTCTGGGTGAGCCTGCCGGCCGGGTTGACGTCGCCGAAGAGGACGTCGGCCAGCGCGTTGCCCGTCTCCTGCCCGGCGTGGGTCGTCCAGAGCAGGGCGGGTGCGTGCTCCTGCTCCCAGTTCAGCGTGGTGGGGTAGCTGTTCTCCACCACGACCACCGTGTTCGGATTCGCCGCCAGCACGGCCTTCACCAGCGCCGCCTGGGTCTCCGCCAGGCCCATGTCCTCGCGGTCGTCGGTCTCACGGGAGTTGATGAAGGGCATGGAGCCGACCACGACGACCGCCACGTCCGCGTCCCGCGCCGCCGCCACCGCCTCCTCGGCGCCGTCACGCACGACCTCGCGGGTGTAGCGGCTCGCGTCGGCGGCGGAGCCGAGGACGAGCGTGCCGTCGGCCGCCCGGGCGCGGAGGTAGACGTTGCCGCCGAGCCAGTTCTCGTAGCCCGTGTACTTCAGCAGGACCGTGCCGTCGCCCTGCTCCTGGAGCGTGAACAGCTGGGAGACGAACCAGCCGTTGGGCTGGTCCTGGTCGTTGAAGAACTGGTAGCCGCCTCCGTCGGGGTCGCGCATGCCGACGACCTTGCCGTTGGCGGCCGAGCGCAGGGTGACCACGCCCTGGCCCCAGCCGAAGACGTCGAAGTGCGCCGTCTCGCCGGGCTCGCCCGCGTTCTCCTTCAGCGCCGCCCCCTGGGCACCGCTGCCGGCCGTGACGTACGCGCCGGTGGCGGCGTTCCTGAGGGCGATCCGGTCGACGCCCTCGCTCGCGGTGACGGTCGCACCGGCACCGAGCCGCTTCGTGATGCCCGCCAGCGGCGTCACCTTGTACGGCAGTTCGCCGGAGTACCAGTCGGCGTAGAGGGTGTCCGCCAGCGGGCCGACAACCGCGACCTTGCGCAGCGCCCCGGCGTTCAGCGGCAGGGCGCCGCCCTCGTTCTTCAGCAGCACGATCGCCTCGGCGGCGGCCCGGCGGGCGAGCTTCTGGTGTGCCGGGCTGTTGATGACGGACTTGTCGATCTTCCCGTACGGGCCCCCGTCCTCGTCGAACTCGCCGAGGCGGAAGCGGATGTCCAGGATGTGCCGGACGGCGGTGTCGACGTCCGACTCCGCGAGCAGGCCCTTGTCGAGCGCCTCCTTGATCGCGGCGATGGTCTTCGAGGCGTCCCGGTCGTCGGTGGTGAAGCTGTCGAGGCCCGCCTTGATGATCGCCGCGTCGGCCTCGGCCAGCGTGTCGAAGTACTTCTGCGCGCCGGTCGCCGGCAGGTTGTTGGGCGCCCAGGCGTCGGTGACGTTCAGCAGCGCCCGGTCGGTCCAGGTGCGGACGGAGCCGTTGAGGTCGGTGACCGTGCAGGGACGGCCGTTGACGAGGTTGTACGAGGTCATCACCCCGCACGCCGCGTCGGCCGAGATGGCCGTCTTGTACGCGGGCTCCTCGTACTCCTTCAGCACCCGCGGGCGCAGGTCGGAGGAGGTCTGGTCACGTCTGACCTCGTTGTTGTTGGCCAGGTAGTGCTTGACCAGCGGGGCCGTCTTCAGGTTGTCGGGGTCGCCGCCGCTGAGGCCGCCGGCGTACGCGGTCGATATCACGCCGGTCAGGTACGGGTCCTCGGAGTACCCCTCCTCGTTGCGGCCCCAGCGCGGGTCGCGCAGCAGCTGGACCACCGGCGACCACACGTTCAGGCCCCAGCCCGCCGGGCGCTCGTGCTGCAGTCCGCGCACCTCGTCGCCGACGGCGGAGCCGACCTGGTGGATCAGGTCCGGGTTCCAGGTGGAGCCGAGGCCGATCGCCTGCGGGAAGACCGTGGCGGGGCCCAGCCAGGCCAGGCCGTGCAGCGCCTCGGTGCCGGTGCGGAACGCCTTCATGCCGAGCCGCGGTATCTCCGGCTGCCACTGGTGCAGCAGCGAGATCTTCTCGTCCAGGGTGAGCCGGCCGAGCAGGTCCTCGACCCGGCCGGCGAGCGGCGCGGCAACGGGTGCGGCGGCCGGGGTGCCGGCGGCGGCCGCGGGCCTCGCGGCGGCACCGGCCAGTGCGGCGGCCAGGGGAACGGTCAACACGGTTCTGCGCTTCACGTACACGACTCCTTCCGAGATAGTCGAATCGCTTCGACCATGGGGTGGATCCGGTCCTGGATCCGGGTCTTTCGGTACGTACGTCTCGTGCCTGTGCTCAGCCGGAACGGCCCGCCGCTCAGCCGGAAACGGTGCGCCGCGTAGTCGTCGCGCGCCGCGTCAGCCGCGGCGGCAGCAGGGTCGCCCCGGGCACCGGCAGCCCGTCCAGCTTGCGCATCAGCAGCCCCACCGCCTCCGCGCCGATCTCCGCCGAGGGGATCGCCACGGACGTGATCGGCACCGGCGCCTGCTCCGCCTGCTCGTCCGGGCAGATCGCCACCACCGACAGGTCGTCGGGCACCCGCAGGCCCAGCTCGCGGAACGCGTCGATGAGCGGCTGCACCAGCGGCTCGTTGTGCACCATGAGCCCGGTCAGCTCCGGGTGTTCGCGCAGCAGCCGCTCGGCCATCGCCCGCGCCGCCGCCCGCGTCGACTCGCAGGGGTAGACCATCGACGTGAGTCCGCGCTCGCGCGCCGCGGCGGTGAAGCCGTGCGCGACGCGCTGCGCGAAGCCGGTCTCACGCAGATAGACCTCGGGCGGCGAGCCGACCAGCGCCACGCACCGGTGGCCGAGTTCGGCCAGGTGCGCGGCGCACGCCCCGCCGGCGGCCTCGAAGTCGAGGTCGATGCAGGTGAGCCCCTCCGGTTCGGCGGGGAAGCCGATGAGGACGCTCGGCCGGTCCAGCGCCCGCAGCAGCGGCAGCCGGGCGTCGTGCAGTTGCACGTCCATCACGATCAGCGCGTCGACCAGTGCCGTGTCCGCGACGCGCCGCAGTCCCTCCTCGCCCTCCTCCTGGGTCAGCAGCAGCACGTCGTGGTCGTGCTGCCGGGCCGTGGTCACCACCGAGACCGCGAACTGCATGACCACCGGCACGTGGATCCCGGCGCGGAACGGGATCACCAGCGCCAGTACGTTGGACCGGCTGCTGGCCAGCGCCCGGGCGCCCGCGTGCGGGCGGTAGCCGAGTTCGCGGATGCTGGCCTCGATGCGCTGCCGGGTCTCGTCCGAGATCGGCCGCTTGCCGCTGAGGGCGTACGAGACCGTGCTCGGCGACACGCCGGCGTGCTGCGCCACATCGGTGATCTTGACCATCGTCGCCCCCTGGATGACTCGTTCGACGGATCGGACAGCCTAGTTCGGCTCAACTCGGCTGAGTTCAGCCACGGTCACCCCGGTGCCGGCCGCGGCGCGCACCGTCGGGCCGCCCGCCACCTCCAGAGTCCACGGGCGGCTCGGGTCGCTCGCCGAGGCCCGTACCGTGGTGCCCTCGCGGACGACGGTGAAGTCCACGCCCCCCACCCTCAGGGCGACCCGGTCGCCGGCGTGCAGCCCGTACGCGCGCAGTGTGACGCCGTCCGCGTAGTCGTAGTCCGGCCGGTCGTCGACGGCGCCGACCGGCAGCACCGCGCCCGGACGCACCAGCACCGGCGCGCTGTCGAAGCCGTGGCGCTCCTTCACCCAGCGCGGACCCCGCACCTCCTCGCCGGTCAGCAGGTGCGTCCAGGTGCCTTGGGGCACGTAGTACGAGACGTCCCCGGCGTCCGAGAACACCGGCGCCACCAGCAGGTCCGGGCCGAGCATGTACTGCCGCTCCAGATGCGTACACGCCGGGTCGTCCGGGAACTCCAGCGCCATGGCCCGCATCATCGGCACGCCCTCTTCGTGCGCCTGGCGGGAGACCGCGTCCAGGTACGGCATGAGGCGCAGCTTCAGCTTGGTGAACATCCGCAGCACGTCGACGGCCTCCTCGTCGAACAGCCACGGCACCCGGTACGAGGACGAACCGTGCAGCCGCGAGTGCGAGGACAGCAGCCCGAAGGCGATCCACCGCTTGAACAGCGCGGGCGACGGCGTGCCTTCGAAGCCGCCGATGTCGTGGCTCCAGTAGCCGAAGCCCGACATGCCGAGCGAGAGCCCGCCGCGCAGCGACTCGGCCATCGCCTCGTACGTCGACTCGCAGTCACCGCCCCAGTGCACCGGGAACTGCTGGCTGCCGGTCGTCGCCGAGCGGGCGAAGACCACCGCCTCGCCCTCGCCGCGGTGCTTCTTCAGCACGTCGAAGACGGTCTGGTTGTAGAGGTAGGTGTAGTAGTTGTGCATCCGCTCCGGGTCCGAGCCGTCGAAGTACGCCACGTCCGTGGGCACCCGCTCGCCGAAGTCGGTCTTGAAGCAGTCGACGCCCATCTCCAGCAGCGCCTCCAGCTTGCCCGCGTACCAGGCCCGTGCCTGCGGGTTGGAGAAGTCCACCAGCCCCATGCCCGGCTGCCACAGGTCCCACTGCCACACACTGCCGTCCGGCTTCTTCAGCAGATAGCCGCCCTCGCGGCCCTCGGCGAAGAGCGGGGAGCGCTGCGCGATGTACGGGTTGATCCACACGCAGATGCGCAGGCCCTTCTCCTTCAGCCGGGCGAGCATGCCCCGCGGGTCGGGGAAGACACGCGGGTCCCACTGGAAGTCGCACCAGTTGAACTCGCGCATCCAGAAGCAGTCGAAGTGGAAGACGGACAGCGGCAGATCGCGCTCCGCCATCCCGTCGATGAAGGACGTCACCGTCTCCTCGTCGTACGACGTGGTGAACGACGTCGACAGCCACAGCCCGAACGACCATGCCGGCGGCAGCGCGGGCCGGCCGGTGAGCGCGGTGTACTTGCGCAGGATCTCCTTCGGTGTCGGGCCGTGGATGACGTAGTACGTCAGGTCCTGGCCCTCGACGCTGAACTGCACCCGCGAGACCGACTCCGAGCCGACCTCCAGCGACACCCGGCCGGGATGGTCGACGAACACGCCGTAGCCGGCGTCCGTCAGGTAGAACGGCACGTTCTTGTACGCCTGCTCGGTGGCCGTGCCGCCGTCGGCGTTCCAGATGTCGACCACCTGGCCGTTCTTGACCAGCGGCCCGAACCGCTCGCCGAGCCCGTAGACGTTCGTGCCGACCGCCAGATGCAACTGCTCACGCAGATAGTGCTCGCCGCTGCCGTTCTGCATGATGCCCATGCCCTTCGGGCCGGACGACGTCAGCGGTCGCATCCCGTCCGCGGCGAGGAAGTCGAGCTGCCACGGCCCGCCGCGCGCCACCCGCACCGCGAGGCTGCCCGCGACGAGCAGCGCGTGCTCGTCGTCGTACGACACCTGCGCGTGGGTGTCGCCCTCGGCGAGGGCGAAGTGGGGACCGCGATCGACCCCGCCGTCGAAGTGGGTGAGGGTCACACCGATCACGTCGGGCATGGGGGAATGGCACGAGACCGTCATGACCGGGCCCTTCAGCAGATCGCCGCGGTGCCGGATGGGCTGGGTGGGGGCGTGGATCTCGAGCGTGCCGTCCTCGGTGCCGGTCACGTCGAGGACCTCGACCGGGTAGGCGGCGCTCACGCCCTCGCGCAGCATCCAGTAGCCGTCGGTGAACTTCATACGGCAGCCTTTCTGGGGGTTCCGGGGTTACTTGACCGCGCCCACGGCGATGCCGCGGGTCAGCGTCCGCTGGAAGATGAGGAAGAACGCGATGGCGGGCAGCACGCCCAGCAGCGCGGCGGCGTTCGTCATCGTGGCGTCCATGTCCCGCTGGCCCTGCAGCACGCCGAGGGCGACGGAGACGGTCTGGACGTCGTCGGAGACGAGCATGACGAGCGGCAGCAGGAACTCGTTCCAGGTCCAGATGAAGAACAGCACCATTAGCACGCCGATGGTGGGCCGGCTGACCGGCACCACGACCCGCCACAGCACCTGCCACTTGGTGGCCCCGTCGATCCGGGCCGCCTCGATGATCTCGCGCGGGAAGCCGGAGAGCACCGAGGAGAGCAGATACGTGCCGAAGGCGGACTGGATGACGGTGAAGACGATGATGACGCTGAGCCTCGTGTCGTAGAGGCCGGCCTCCTTCGAGAGGTAGTAGACCGGGTAGACCAGGGACTCCTGCGGCAGCATGTTGGCCAGTACGAAGAAGGCGAGCACCCACGGCCGCCCCTTGATCCGGCCGATGCCGATGGCGTACGCGCTGAGCACGGAGAGCCCGACGGCGAGCACCGCCACCGAACCGGAGATCAGCACGGAGTTCCACAGCTTCTCGCCGAAGTCGACGCGCTCCCAGAACTCGGTGAGCCCGTCCAGGTAGAGGCCGTCCGGCAGGCTGAGCGGGCCGTCGGAGGAGTACTCCTCCGGCGACTTCACCGCGTTCATGACCACGACCACGAACGGCAGCACCATGAAGAGCGCGCCGAGCGTCAGCGCCGCGAGCACGGGGTACTTCTTGACGGCGGTCATCACGCCTCGTCCTCCGCCTTGGTCTGCAGGCGCAGCGCGACGACGGCCAGCACCATGATGAGGATGGTGAGGACGGTGGAGACCGCGGCCCCGTAGGACGCCTGGAAGTTCTCGAAGAAGTTCTGGTACGCGAAGTACGACGGGACGTTCGTGGACCCGCCGGGCCCGCCGCCGGTCAGCACGTACACCATGCCGAAGACCTTCAGCGCGGCGATCGTGCACCACAGCAGCACCACACCGATCTCCGGCCGCAGCTGCGGCAGCGTCACATGCCAGAACCGCCCCCACCAGCCGGCGCCGTCCAGCTCCGCCGCCTCGTGCAGCGCCGGATCGAGGCGCTGCAGCCCGGACATGAAGATGACCAGCGGGAAGCCGATCTGCACCCAGACCATGACGCCCATGACGCTGTACAGCGCCCAGTCCGGGTCGCCGAGCCAGTCCTGCTGCAGCGCGTCCAGGCCCACCGCGCCCAGCAGATCGTTCAGCGAGCCGTTCTCCGGGGCGAGGATCCAGCTCCAGACGATGCCGGCGACCGCGATCGGCAGCACCTGCGGCAGGTAGAAGCAGGCGCGCAGGACGGACGCCCAGCGGTTGCCGGCGTGCTTCGCGACGACGTCGAAGAGCGCGGAGGCCAGGACGATGCCGAGGGCGGTGGGTACCAGCGCCATCGCCACGACCATCGCCAGGCTGTGCCGGAACGACTCCCAGAAGTCCTCGTCGCCGACGAGCTTCTCGTAGTTGTCCAGGCCCGTGAACTCCGGGGTGCCGACGCCGGACCAGTCGGTGAAGCTGATCCCGGTGTTCATGACGAACGGCACGACGATGACGACGAGGAAGGCGAGCGCTCCAGGGAGGAGGAACAGCGCGTACGAGCCCTCTGCCGGCGAGCGCCCGCCGCCGGCCCGGCGACGGCGGGAGGGGTTTCGCGTCCCGCCGGCGCCGGTGGCCTCCTTGGTGATGACGGCCGTCATTCGTTCAGCACGTTCTCGTCGTACTCGTCCTGCAGCGACTTCAGCACGTCCGCGGGCTCGGCGCTCTGCGTGATCAGCTTCTGCACCTCGGAGGCGAGGGTGTCGTAGAAGCCGTTGGCCGGCCAGTCGGGGTAGAACGCGAGGCCGTCGTTGCCGGCCAGTGTGTCGTACTGCTGGATGAGCTTCTTGGCCCGCTCGTCGGTGATGGAGGCGGCGTCCGCGGCGACCGGAACGCCGCCGGCGTTGCCGAGGGTGTTCTGGATCTGCTTCTGCATCGTGATGTCGATGAAGTCGTACGCCAGTTCCTTGTTCTCGGCGCCCTCGGGCACCACCCAGAGGTTGCCGCCGGAGCCGAGCGACAGCTTGCTCTCGGGCCACAGGAAGGTGTCCCAGTCGAACTTCTTGATCTCGGTGCCGAAGCGGCCGAACCACCAGCTGCCGGAGAAGAACATCGGGTGCTTGCCCTGCATGAACGAGACGCCGGCGTCCTCGGCCTTGACCCCGCTGGAGTTCTTCGCGATGTAGCCCTTGGCGACCCAGTCCGCGAAGGTCTGGGCGGCGTACGTCCAGGCCGCGTCGGAGAAGTCGGTCTTGCCCTTCATCTGGAAGGAGTCGACCCAGGAGCGGTCGGCCTGGGAGAGGGCGAGCTGGTACACGTACTGCTGGGCGATGTACTCGGCGCCGCCGTTGGCGAACGGGGTGAGGCCGGCGCTCTTGAAGGTGGCGAGGGCCTGTTCGAGCTCGGCGACGGTGGTCGGCACCTGGACGCCGTGCTCGGCGAAGAGGTCCTTGTTGTAGTAGACCATCGTGTACTCGGCGTAGTTGGGCACGCCGTACCAGGCGCCGCTGCCCATCACGCCCTTCTGGTCGTACTGGCTGGTGATGGCGACGGACGGCGGTATCGCCTTGTCCCAGCCGCGCTTCTTCACCTCTTCGGTCATGTCGGTGAGCAGCCCTTGCTTGGACAGCTGTCCGGTGGTGGCGTTGCCCTTGTTGTACTCCAGCAGGTCGGGCGCCTTGTCGGAGTTCAGCACCTGGGGGGCGGTCTTCTGGATCTGCTCGAAGCCCTTGGCCTCGAACTCGACCTTGACGCCGGGATGCTGCTTCTTGAACTCCGCGATGGCCTCGTTCCAGGCCTTGCCCATGGCGCTCTCCGGCGCCTCGTAGTGCCAGAGCCGCAGCGTGTCGCCGGCCCCCTTGGCATCGGAGCCGTCGTCGCCGCACGCGGCCAGCGTGCTCAACGACAGGGCGCCCACCAGGGCAGCCGCCCAGAGGCGCGCCCCTCTTCGTGCCTTCAACATCGACTGCCTCCGGGAGGGTTGGGAATGTCGGACGGGAGGTGCGGCGACTTCGTCGAATCGGTTCGACAGCGGACATCGAATCGCTTCGACGGAGAAGATAGGGATGTGTCGCTGATACGTCAATGGCGTTAACAAATCGATGCGCCGCGCACGGGGTACCCGCCGGGGGGTGAGCGGGAGGGGGCGAGAGGGAGCGACTGCCGCGTCCCGCGACGGCTACGGGCGGATGACGATGGTGCTGACGGTGCCGTCGCCCCAGACCGTGGTGTTCAGCATCATCCGGCCGTCGAGGGACGCCATCGTGAACTCGGGCACGAAACGGTCGGTGAACAGGTTCGCGAAGCCGCTCCGCAGCAGGTCCGCCTCGCTCCCCACCAAGTCCCATTCATCGAGGAGTCGGACCCGGAACCACACCTCGTAGGGCTCAATATCCGGATCCTCCCCGAGACGCGCGCGGCCGACGCAGAGGAGAAACTCACGCCTCTCGTCGAGCAGCCCGTACTCCGCGGCCATGCGGTACCAGCCCGCGTTGACCTTTTCGGCGAAGTCCGGGGCGCTCGGGTCGGCGATCTCCTCCGGCCGCGAGTCGAAGCGCCCGTGTTCCGGCTTCGCACTCGCGGGCCCCACGTACGCCGGCAGTGGCGGCAGCCGGACCTCCTCCTGGACCCGTTCCACGAGCCGCAGCCCGGCGGGCGCGAGTATGTCACCGACCTCGGCCTCAGTCATCGTCACGGCAGCACGCTGGCCGCAGGCCACGCAGGCCGGGAGGGATTTTCGAACGCCGATCTCGACGCCCGGGCGCTCGGCATGGCTGCGTTCTGCATCGTCACCCGTCGAGGTTCCACGTCGCCGGGAGGTCCGTGTCGCAGAAGGCGCACGCGTAGTGGGACTCGTGCACGATCGTGCGTTCGTGGCAGGACGGGCAGCGGCGGAACACCACCTCGTGGGTGAAGGACGTGTCGTGGCCGAGGCCGGCGTGGGACAGGGCCGTGGCCACCGCCGGCCAGGAGGTCGTGTCGGGGCAGTAGCCCGTGGAGTGGTTGCTGACCGGGCGCGCCCGCCAGCCGGCGGCCTCGCGGGTGAAGCCCATCTCGCCTGCTGCCAGGACCTCTTCGCCGCCCGCGCACGCCACGTGTTCGCTGCGGCGCGGGGCCAGGCGCAGGGTGCCGGTCGTGTCGATCACGTACGGGAAGGGGTCGGCGAGGTCCTGCGCGGTCTGCTCGGCGATCCAGGTCGCGAAGTCGGACGGGGTGGCGATGCGGCGGCCCTGGGTGGCGGGGCCCGCCGACTCACGGAGGTCCGGTGGGCCGAGGTAGCGGTAGGTCCTCGGGACGCTCACCGGTCCGGGACCGCGCAGTCCAGGACGCGGCCGTCCACCGTGCCGATCAGCAGCCGACCGGCGGCGTACGTCAGGCACAGCGGGGTCACCGGGTGGCCGTGGGCCATGGCCGTGCGGCGCCACCGGAGCGTGCCGTCCGTCGTGTTCAGGGCCTCCACCTCGCCCGAGCGGTACGCCGCGTACACCGTGTGCTCGTCGCCGTCGACGTCGGCCAGGGGGAGGTCCGTCAGACGCAGCCACGCCACCGAGCCGTCGGGGACGCGGCGGCCGGCGATGTACGTCCCTTCCCGGCCGTCGGCGTACGACCGGCCCGGGTCGTAGGTGCGGCCCGCGTGGACGAGGGCGGTTTCGGTCTCCAGCCCGGGGCCCGGCCACGGGTGCAGGGAGGAGTCCGGGTCCCAGTCCACGGGGAACAGGGGGCGCCGCGCGGCGGGGCCGTGGGCGCCCGGGGGTTCGATCGCCCAGAGCCAGGTGGCGTCGGTGTCGGGGCCCGGGCCCTCGGCGTAGAGCAGGCGGGTGCTGTGACGGATGTGCAGGGGTGGGGCGTTCGTGCCGCGGGCGGGGGTGGCGAGGCGGCTGTGCTCGCGGTGGGCGGGGCTCATCAGGACCGTGTCGCCGTCGGCGCGGCCGAGGTCGCGCAGGGCCAGCCACCCCTCCGCGCTGTCCGTGAGGCCCACGGCCGAGGCGAGGGTGACCTCGTCCAGGCGGTCGCCGGTCGCCGTGGAGACGCGGTGGGCGACCGGTGCGCGGTCGTGGTGGCGGCCGGTCGCGGGGTCGCGGTGGAAGCCGCGGTGGGTGACCCACGCCGACTCGCCGTCCGGGGACAGGCGTAGATCCGCGCTCCCCTCCCCCTCGGCGGGCAGCGACCAGCGCGGCGCCCCGGAGGGGTCGAAGCACTCCAGGTCCGTGAACGCGCCCGTCGCCAGCACCCGCCCGTCGGCGGTCGCGGCCACGGCCCGGACGTGTCCCCGCCGGCGCCAGCTCGAACCGACCGCCGCGGCCAGCTCGGTGAGGCGTTCCGCCGCCCCCGGGTCGTACAGCAGGCCGCTCGGCACCATGGGATGGCTGACCGCGTCCGGGTCGACCAGGCCGGCCGGTGCCGTCAGCCAGTCGTCGGCCGCCACGGCCAGTTCGAAGCCCTTGCCGAAGCCGCCGTCCTTGTCCTCGGGCGAGAGCAGCATGGCCAGCCGGCCGTCGTCGAGCCAGCGCAGATGGCGTACCTGGCGGCTCTTGCTCAGCAGCGCGGTCACCCGGCCCGTCCGCAGATGGAGCAGGAGCAGTTGGCCGTGGAAGTCCCAGGTGCCGTCGTACTGCCCGGTGCCGACGGCCGCCAGCGGCAGCTGCGGATGGACGGCGATGGCGCAGACGGCGTGGCGTACGGCGATGACGTGCCGGGTGCGCAGGTCGCCGGCCTCGTACACGCCGACGCGGTGGTGCTTCCATGCGCCGCGGCCCCGCCAGTCGACGTGGCCGAGGTCGCCGGCCGCGATGACGCAGTCGTTGCGCTCGTCGGTGACCGCCCAGACGGGGCGGCCTATCTCGGCGAACGGCTGGTCCCCCATGATCATGCGTGTGGTCAGTGCTTCGCCCATGGTGTCCCCTCCCCGCGAAGTGAGCGCACCATTGTGAGCCGGTACGGCCCGCCCGTCACCCGGATGGTGTCCGCGGGCGCACC